>JABXGU010000198.1 GCA_016550415.1 archaeon
AATGTTGCATATGGTCATAAAATTACTCGGAAATGTAATAACTGTGGAAAAATCTGGAGTTACACTGCGCGTTATGGAGCTGGAGCTTGGGTCTAGCTAACATAATGAATGAATTGCATCTGTGCGACCAACAGATGCAGACTTTTTACTGGTCACACCATCAATTTGCAGACCAAGAAGAGTAACAAGAAGCCAAGTGATGATACTAGCCAGAACCTTTTACGAATCCAAAGCAGGCACTTTTTTCCTTCAAGAGTAGGTAGTTGTCACCATCTTTGGATAATGGATTCTTTTGGGTGCAGACACCAGCCTTCCGGTCATAGCTCTTGCATTCAAGGCAAATCGATTTTATTGACATTTCATCAGGCAAAATTTTCACAGGGGACATAATGTAGCTCAAACTCCGATTTGGTATTTATGGTTTGAATTGTTACGGCTTAAAGAAATGTTCCAGCTAAAATTCTTTTGGTTAATAGAAACTTACTCTTTTTCCGAAGCAGTTATGACCTGCCCAACACAGCTTTTCTAGGGGAGGTAATATCAATTGCTTGAGGAAGATATAGCTAGACTCTTCAGCGATGGGGTTGCATTGGCGGAGACCGTTGGAACCATTTTACTGGATCAACAACTAACCATTGCTGTCGCTGAATCTGCCACGGGTGGACTCATAGGACACTTCCTTACTGAAATCCCAGGGAGTTCCCAATATTTTCTAGGTGGCATCATAGCTTATGCAAATACAGTGAAACAAAACCTCTTGGGTGTATCCACTGAAGTCATCGAACACTTCGGTGCAGTTAGTGAAGAAGTTGTTACCAAATTAGCAGATAATGTCAGACAACGTCTTGATGCTGATATTGGTCTGGCTACATCAGGTATTGCAGGACCTGCAGGTGCAACACCCAAGAAACCAGTGGGACTTGTTTTCATCGCAATTGCATTACCAAGAAGACGCCCCATCATTAATCAATACAAGTTTGAGGGTAATCGTTCTGAGAATAAGATCCATTTTGCTATTGCCGCTTTGGAGTTACTCCTTGGCATACTTCATGAAAAAACATAATGCTCTTATAGAGTGTCATTTGACGATGAACTAGGAGCAATGGCAGATATTCTATTTGGATACTCAAACCATTTGGAACCACCAGTGTATCGACCTCCAAGTGAAGCAAGAAGCCTCATTCTACAGGCAACACTTGGATGCTCGCATAATAAATGCACATTTTGTGTTAGCTACCGAACCAAACAGTTCTATGTAAAACCCTTCGATTTTTTTCAGGCTGAAGTGGAGCAATTGGCGAGAAAACGGGGATATCGTCCAACCCGCATCTTCCTTGCAGATGGCGATGCTTTTGTTCTTAAGTCTGAACGACTAAAACGTGTACTAGGTCTCCTCTACACCGAATTTCCCACATTAGAAAGAGTTAGCATCTATGCCAGTGCTCTTAATGTGAAAGAGAAAACAGACAAAGAACTCCAAGACATTCACGAGGCAGGTCTTGACCTCGTCTATATTGGTCTTGAGTCAGGTGACGATGAAGTCCTGCAAAGGGTAAGAAAAGGTGTAACCAACCAAGAACACATTGACACTTGTCTTCGCCTGAAAAAGGCGGGATTCACATTATCTCCCATCATCATTCTAGGTCTTGGAGGAAAAGACCGCACCAAGGAACATGCCCAAAATACTGCTGCAACAATTAACAAAATAGATCCACCCTTTCTAGCAGCACTAACTTTGATGCTGGTCCCTGGCACAGAACTTCACACAGAAGCACAACAGGGAACATTCCATCCACTTGACCCACTTGAGACCCTGCAGGAATTGAACATGTTAATTGAAGGGCTCTCAAACCTCTCCAATTGCTTATTCAGAACCAACCATGCGTCAAATTACCTCTCCCTAGGAGGCATCCTCTCACAAGACCAGAACCGCCTCCTCCAAATAATCGATCAGGTACTCTCTGATCCAAAGGCAATTAATCGTCTTCGACCAGATTATCTGCGGGGACTTTAATTAGCATTTTTCGAAAAAGATATTAGCATTTTTTTGGTAGTATACAAGAAGACCAATTAGAGTGTGATAAGAATATGAGTGATTTGCGACCAGATGATACTGATCCATTCCGTCGAAGAGGACCACAACCTATCCGCCCAGATGACTTACAAAGGGGTCCCAGCCTTGATGTACTCTCCCTAATCCAATCACTCCTGAAACGCGTGGAACATTTGGAAGAAGAGATAAGAACCATCAAGAAAAAACTCAAAATACCTGAATGATTTTTTTTTCGATCCATCATTGCGTTTTCTGCTTGAAGAATCTCCTATAAACTGCTACGCCCAAGAGTATAACAATAACGTTGATGATTATGCAGATTAGGACCAGTTGAAGCAAAATGAAGGTTGGAGATAGGGCCACTACAACTTGCTGGACCAAATATCTACAAAGAAGCAGATTATCAGGGTCCAAAGCCAATGCCAAGGGAGATTCTGACACAAAGATACTGGCAGTGGAGACCGCAGTGGCATTCACCCAAACCCAATGAAGTTGACTGCCTAAACCAGTACCTACAACAACAGGAACATAAAGAGCAACTGGACTCGCCTGCAACTGAGTAACCTGAAAACTAATCGACCACCCACCCAGCACCGGAAAAGCCATCGCTCCACCAAGACTCAGAGTAACCACACCACTCCCAAAGACCCACTGGTCAAAAAACCAGCTAAGAGACTCGCCAACAGTCTCCTCAAAAAGATGCTGAAGGTCACTGGCACGAATATTCAGATAAAGAGATTGATCGTAAATATAATGCCAAGCCTCATAGAAGGTATCATTGCCCAACTCATACCGAAGCATATCATAAACTAACGATGCCTTAGTATATGCAATAGTGCCATAATCCCACCAGCTTTGAGTCTCCCAATAGGCAATGGACTGATTAATGCACTTATCACCCTCATAATCCACATAATTCCAATAATTATTAACATCAGCTGAACGATAACTCTCACGATAAGAAGAACCATACACAAACTCAACCCAACAATACTCACAATAACTAGCAAACCCCTCATCAATCCACGGCTCAGCATAACTGTCAGTACCAATGGAGAAAGGCATCCATTCATGACCAATCTCATGAGCCGTAACAATGGCAAGACTCGAAAAACCAGAAGGACTACTATAAAGTCCATAATCAATCATGACAAGAGAATTATATTCCATGCCGCCGAAGCCTGCGTCGACTTCAACTATGTGCAGGTTTTTCCATGGGTATGATCCGAAGAGGTTGCCATAGATTTGTAAGCATTGTTCTGCTACTTCCAGTGTTCTTTGTCCTCCTTGTGTGTGTCCTGTTGTATAGTAGCTTGTTACATTTACTCCATCTGTGAGTATGCTGGAGGTTTTGTAGTCTGGGCTTGCACACCATGTGAAGTCGCGTACTGGCCCTGTGGTCCATTGCCATGTTCTTGTTCCTGTTCCAGAGGTTATGCTTTGGAGTTCGCCTGTTGCTGCCATGATGTAGTCTTCTGGGAGTGTAAGGCAAACGTTGTATGCGGCGACGTCGCTGTAGAAACTTTCTCCCATGAATGTGTAGGGTGCGGTGTGCCATCCTCGATCATCGTATACTGCTATGATTGGATGCCAGTTGCCCATATTGTAGGCCATTAGGGGATATGGAGAGGTTGTGTTCCACCATCCAAAGCGGTCAGGGGTGTTGGGCATATGGACCTGGTAAAATAGTTCAAGTGTGATGTTTGCTTCTGGCTGGAGTGAGCCGGGTCCGGAGCCGCTCAATAGGTCCACGGAGATACAGGTTTGGTCAGTTACACCTGAAACAAAATTCCAGTTTAGGTCCAGTCCATTGTATTTTATAGAGTTTATTGTGATATACCCGTTGGGTTTGAAGGCGTTAGGATACAAGTGATAGACCAGTTCGTTTAGAGGGACATTGGCATGGTTCACGTATGTGTTTGTAGTTATTGCGCTTACAATGTGTGTTTCAGCATTTAGCATGGCTTCGATAGTATAATTTGTGAGTGGACTTGGGGGTTCTGATTGGAGGTGCTCCTTGCTGTTATAGTTATAGTGGGTTTCACTCTTTACTTTCTGATGTTCCAGAGGAGGACTGTTGGTAAAGGGAGTAAGGGCTGTTAGAACAAGGATTGGAAGTAGTGTTGTTAGAATGTATCTTGGCAAGGGTTTTGACATGATTGACCCACGTTTCAAAACCAAGTGATTATTCAAGCCTAAAAGTATTCTATAGAAGCAAATGCTGTTTAAGCATTTCAGGAATTTGAGTAACAAAAAGAGAAATTGTGGGTTTTAACCGTACCCACTTTGTCCCTTAACGGACTTATGCGTCTTCAGGGATTGCAGGGAATTCGTAGCCGCAGCTTGGGCAGGCAATTGATCCGCAGGCGCGAGCCATCATACAGCCTGCGCATCCAGTTGCTTGTTCCTGTTCAAATTTTGTACCGCAAACGGGACATTGGTATTTGGTCATAATTTTTACCTCGTTTCTTTTATTGTGATTTTGCGTTCATGTTCTAATGGTTTTTGAAGATTATGGTATTCCTAGAATGATTAGCAGAATGTTCACAAGTCCGCCTAAAAATAGAGCAATAGTCAGAGTGGTTAAGACCAACGTGATTGTGTATTTCCATCCGTGCTCTCTGGCAAGTACAGCGACTGTTGCTATGCATGGTACATAGATGGTTGTTACTAGAGCGAAGACAAACATTTGGCGAATTGTCATGAATACCATACTTCCTCCACCTAGAACAAGTAATAGTTCTACGGTTAGTTCTTTACGTAGAATTCCATAGAGTAGTGCTGCAGCAGTAATGGCAGGAAGCCCCAGCCACCCCACGACTAGTGGGCTCATCGGGGCAATGGCTAGATACAATAATCCGCTATCCAAAGCAACACCAATGATAGCACTGCCGACAATTATCAAGGGGAGTGCAATATAGAGGAATTCTTTGAAACGCATCCAGGTCTTTTTCAGAATTGCCTTTGGGCGGGGAAGTCGAAGTGGTGGCACCTCCATTACTAGCCCGTAAGATTTACCAGGCAAAGTGTGTTGCAGAAGCGCACCCAATCCAAAAATGATTCCAACCACGATGCCATATATTATGAAAGCAAAGAGTATGCTTCCATATAAAGCAACAGTGCCAAGGATAACTGCTAATTGTGCAGAACAGGGAACTAGTACGACGAGAAATCCTGCAATAGCACGTTCCCTTCGCGTATTCAGTGTACGGGTGCCTAACACGGCAGGCACGTTGCATCCCATCCCAAGAAGCAATGGGATGATTGCACGACCATGAAGTCCAACCTTATGCATTATGCCATCAAGCAGAAAGGCAATTCGTGCTAAATAGCCGCTATCCTCCATGATAGCGAGTATAATGTAGAATGTGGCGACATAGGGGACAGCAATGAATAGCCATCCCTGTATCCCCAGAACAAATCCATAGTACAGAATAACCTGCAATAGGTGCCAAGGTACAACTGCTACAATTCCCGCCTCGATGGTGGGATTGATAACTCCATCCCAAAAGGCGCCTATAGTTTCATCAAAAACAAAGCCTACACCAAAAATCAGTAACAATGATCCTATGACTATGAGAATTGCGATGGGAAGTCCAACAATCCGATGTGTTAAGACAGCTGATATTCGTTCAGTCATTGGGACTCGTGTGCCTTTCCCTTTTTGTGCTCGCTCAACAATATAATTTGCGTAATCAAGTTTCTTCTCACCAAGGACCAGCACTACGTCAGCACCAAACTCTTCCTCCAATTCCTGTCGCAGCTTTTCTCCAAGCTCCAGCACAGCTTTTCTATTTGCATTTACTGACAGACAAAGGTTACACCCAGAATACCCTTCTAATATCTGCTGTGATACAATACGAGGCGGCAAATCTAAAGGACACGAATTGAATTCAACTAGCTGTTTTTCCAGCGCGACCAATTTCGCTTCAATTCCATCAGGGAATATCATCCTTCGCGGTCTTCGTCTTCGACCTCTATGCATTGCTGTACTGGCTGCCATACTCAGTACTTGTTTCAGATTTTTTCCTTGAATGGCAACCGTGGGAACTACTGGAACACCAAGCAATCGTTGCAACTTAGCTACATCAATGTGGATGCCCATTCGACTAGCAAGATCCATCTGATTTAGACATACCAAAACGGGAATGTCGAATTCCAATAATGCAAATGTTAGTATGAGATTCCGTGGAAGATTAGTTGCATCTATGACATTAACAATAACATCAGGATGTTCTTCATGGAGATAACGAAGTGTTACACGTTCATCATCGGTTGATGGACTAATAATTGTATAGGACCCGGGCAAATCAACAATTCTTAATTGAGCACCATGAGGTTCTTCAGATTCTAGGTGACGCCTTCGGCTCCAACCTCTCCATCTACGATTCAAAGGTCTGCCGCCACGACCTCTCGGACCTTGTCTAGATTCCAGTTCATTCTCAGTTTGATGCCCTACTTGTTCTTTAGTAGCCCATTGATCCCAATCGCGAAAGCCAGGATGCCATTTAGCCATGAATATATCTCGATAGGGTAGGAACACTGTTCCTTCGAGAATCCCCACTGTAGTACCAGGATAGTTGGAAACGATTGCTCCAAGTCCAGTCCAGCTATTAAAAATGACTGATTTGCCCGTGTTAGGATTTCCAACGAGAGCTACTCGTATTTCTCTCTTGTCAAGTTGACGTCGATGCTGTATTCTTCGCTTATGACCTTTGGACATCATCAATAGCTGCCCTCCTTAGAGCTAATCATCATCCTTCCGGATGCGAACACGTTCAGCTATGGCATGACTCAAAGCAAATTGAGCAGTACCAACTTCTACAAGAAACGTGTCGCCTAATGACGAAACCTGAATTACACGAATTAGTACCCCTGGCAGCATTCCCATTGATGCAATCATCCGCAATAATTCAGGACTTTCCTCACTCACACAATCGATTACTGCTTCTTCACCCTCATCTAAATCTGCTAGCGACTCTTGGGGAATTGCTTCTAACGAACCATTTGCACTGGGAATAGGGTTCCCATGTGGACAAGTGAGAGGAACATCAAGCCGCTCAAGAACACGTTCACACAACTCAGGTGTCAATAAATGCTCCCATTCACATGCAATCTCGTGAGCCTTCTCCCAACTTACACCAAGCATATCAACCAGCAACCGTTCAGCTATTCTATGACGCCGCAAGACGTCCATAGCTAATCGGCGACCTTTTCCTGTTAAGCACACTCCGCGGCTCTTTGCATATTTCAGGTAACCCTTTGATGATAATTTCTGAACCATTTGGGTAACACTTGCAGGGGCTACACCTAACATTTCAGCTAGTTCGCCAGTCTTAGCAAATTCACCAGACTTTATTGAGAGTAGTCTTAGAACTGCTTCGAGGTACTCTTCGATACTAGAGCTAGATAGCTCTGACTTTCGTTTAGAATCAGCACTTTCACGTTTCTGATGAGAAGCAGCTCTTTGCTGTTGTGTTAAAGGCACCATAGAGAAAGGATTTAGGCACACCTAAATATAAATATTGTGTTGCCTAAAAATATTCCTCAGAATAAGGCAACATAAGTTCAAGTGAAGATTAAAATTAAGAAATCTAGACTAAACCAAGCACTTGTGCGCCCATAAGGAAGTATAGAACACGAGGTGCTTCAGCACCCCATCGCTTTGCCACTTCCTTAACCTTTTCTCGATTGGCAGGTTCACCTCGAAGATATAGGTTGGAGATCAAGTTTCGAATGACTAGATCACCATAAGGGAAAATGTCTAATTGGCGTAATCCACTCAATACAGTCAGCTCGGCTGTCCACAGACCTATACCATGCAATGACACTAATTCCTTAATGATCTCTTCAGGTTTTTTCTTACCCAGGGCATCAAGGTTCAACTGGCCCGAATTAATTTTTGTTAAAAGATCAGTGAGATATTCTACTTTGTATCCAATTTTGCATTTGCTGAGCTCCCTTTCTGATACTTTTGTTAGGTGTTCTGGCTTTGGAAAACCCCAAATGGGAAAATTACCCAATTGGCATCTAGGACCATGAGCTAGCACAAGATTTCGTACAATTTGACTAGCAAAACGATATGTCACCTGTTGCTGGATTATTGCCTTAACTAGTGCTTCAAAAAGAGTGGGTTGCGTGTAGGGACGTAATCCTTGGAGGGGTTCAACTAGATGAGCAATGACTGGATCTTCATGAATAGCTGCTAGGACTGGTTTTGTATCTATATCCCAGCCTAATAGCCAATTCACCTGCTCTACCAATTGGTCGCCTTCTCCGGTCCATGTTTCTGGCCATTCCACGATTAGTTTTGGTCTCATTCCTTTTCGCTTCTGGATTACCCTGAAAGGAACCTCTTCTCCATCTATTGAAATAGACCGTGCAAAACATCCTGGCATTTTCTGCTCCGGAGTCGGCTGAATATCAGGAAAAATCCAACTATCAACTGTTGCATCCATATCAAAGGGATTAGAAAGGGTGACTTGACGTCTGTGCAGTTCCACAGGATGACACGCTCATATTCTGGTGTTCACATTAACTATTTCATCGTTTTTCATACATATAGCATCTATTTGGTAAAATCTAAACATATTGTCAGAAACGGTTGATGTCGGTTATGTAACAACTCACCACAACATTATTAGATAACAATACCAGCCTATTTACTATTAAATCCCTAAGAGCGCATAGAACTTGCTGACTAAACCATAAAACAAGAATATTGCAAACGATCCAGAGATGAAGGGTTATGGAGTTGATTGGCGTTCGGGAACTTATGTCCCGCAAAAAAGTAGAAGCTAGCGATGTCATGCATTGCTTTTTGGGCCTTCGGAGCTTAGAAATCGACGTTTATTTTTATTTACTGAAAGGAGCAGCAACTGTGAAAGAGGCCACAGAAGCATTGGGAAGGAATAGAAGCTCTGTCCAACGAGCCATTCAAAACCTGGTTCAACGAGGATTCGCAAGTCGTCGTTCCCGAACCCTTCGCAAGGGAGGCTACGTGTATGTATATGAAGGAGTAAGCCTTGCAACAGTTAAGAAATTAATCAAGGAGTCACTCAACTCATTCTATAAACAAATCGAGAACTTCCTTGACCGACTCTGGGCAGAAACCACAGAATCAGACTAAGTAAGATAGAAATAAAATAGACTTGGGCGTTACAGAGCAGTTTTCGTGTGAAATAAGCAGTTGTGTGCTGTTGTGGCACTACCGTTACCTTTTTATATTTCCCAACCATAAAATGCAACTGTTCGAGCAGGTGTTATAATAAATGGCGACTATCAATTGTCCCTTCTGCACAAAAACAGGCATCCTACTAGTAACGATGGGACTTGCAACCATCCTAATCAGTGCGATTTTAGTAATGCCTTTACTAGTCATCGTCGGACTGATCCTAGTAATGGGAGCATACATTGTTCCCTCAATGATAGGAGAACACGGGTGCACAGACGCCACATGTAGCACCAACTCACAACAACATGGAGAGGAATAAATTCATGACTGACCCCTCCGATGCTGAGCTAGAACAATTACGAAAAAAGAAACTAGAGGAATTGAAAAGAAAAATGACAACATCACAATCAACACCCAAATCTACGCCTTCAAACAAACAAGGCGTCATACACCTTACAAACCAAAATTTCGAACAAACCATCCAAAAAGGAATCACCCTAGTAGATTTCTGGGCTGAATGGTGCATGCCCTGTCGTACTATGGGTCCAGTGATTGAGCAGCTTGCCCAGGAATTTGCTGGACGTGTTCAAGTTGGCAAATTGAATGTTGACGAGAACATGGAGCTAGCCATGCGCTTCCAAGTCCAAGGGATACCTACCTTTGGTATTTTCAAGGATGGAAAACTTATCCAGCGGATTGTTGGCGCAGTGGGCTATCAGCCACTAAATGCAGCACTGATGAAGTTGCTCTAAATCCAGCTCCTATGGGTGATCGGAAAAAAGACCGGGTGGAATCAGGGTACAAGGAACCTTCGGATAAGCTCCTCTGATTCCAGATAAGAAGTGTTTCAGGGGAGCAAAATCCGAAAATGTTAAAAGACGCACTTTGGTTTTTCTGTCCTGTTGAAAATCCTTTATGGGTAAGTTGAGGTGACCCGTAGGAATATTAGCAGAACAATGAGAACTGCACTGCATAATTATCATTCGTCTGCTGGGCCTCATCTTTGTATCTTCGGAGGCTAGAAGGTGTTCTGTCCTTGACTCAAAAACGAAGTAAAAGAAGTGGAACTTCTATGGGGAAATCTAAGGAGTCCACAGTTTCAAAACAAGCTTCCTCGGTCGCCAAAGAAAAGCCGCAAAAGCCAGCTGATATGTCAAAAGAGGAGCTCATGATTGCTTTGGAAGGAGAACAAAAGCGATTGGATGATTTTCGAAGCCGACTAGCTTACTTACAGGCAGAATATGAGAATTCCCTTAAGGCAGCTGAGCGTCGTGAAGCAAGACTCATTCAACAGTCGAACCGGGATCTTGTCCTGCAACTTTTGCCTGTTTTGGATGACCTGGAACGAGCAAGAGTCATGGTACCTGTTATTGAAGTGAATAAGCCCTTCATAGAGGGGCTCAATATGGTAATCAAAGCCTTCCAAGATGTGCTTCAGGCTGTTGGGGTAAAATCCATTGAATGTCAAGGACGTACTTTCGATCCTTTGCGTCATGAAGCAATTAGCCACGAGGAAACATCAGAATATCCACCAAATATGGTCATTGAAGAATTGCGAAGGGGCTACCTTTTAAAGGGCGATTTACTCCGCCCTTCATTAGTTAAAGTTGCCCTGCCACCAGCAGAAAAAATTGCTAAAAGAAGTGGTAAGAACACTGAATCCTCTCCAAAAAGTGAGGGGGATAAAGGCGTCTCAATAAAATAATGATAATAAAATAGGAAATATTTGATATAAATCGAGTTGAAGAATATGGCAAAAATCATAGGAATAGACCTCGGAACCAGTAATTCTGCAGCAGCAGTAATGAAAGGAAATCGACCAGTAATTATTCCAAGCGCTGAGGGACCAACCGTTTCTGGGAAAGCGTTTCCCTCGTATTTTGCCATCACTGAAGATGGCCAGCGTCTTGTTGGTGAACCTGCACGAAGACAGGCGGTTAGTAATCCTACAGGAACTGTTACTGCTGTCAAACGGAAGATGGGAACCCGAGAAAAAATCAAAATTAGAAAAGAAGTTTTCACACCAGAACAAATTTCATCCTTCATTCTGCGAAAAATTAAGAATGACAGTGAAGCGTTCTTGGGTGAAAAAGTGGAAAAAGCCGTTATTACCGTTCCAGCTTATTTTGATGATAATCAACGGCAAGCTACCAAAGACGCAGGAGAACTTGCTGGACTAGAGGTGGTTCGACTCATTAACGAACCAACAGCAGCGTCACTGGCATTTGGTATTGATAAGATGGAGAAGGAACTAAAGGTCCTTGTTTTTGACCTTGGCGGTGGAACCCTTGATGTTACTATTATGGATTTTGGTGGCGGCGTCTTTGAAGTTGTGTCCACAGCAGGTGACACGAAACTTGGCGGAACAGATATGGACCGGCTAATTGCCGAATGGTTGGCAGACGACTTCAAAACAGACACAGGAATTGACCTACGGGAAGACCCTACTGCCTGGCAACGACTACTGGAAGCGGCTGAAAAATCAAAGATTGAGCTTTCCAACGTACTGGAATCTGAAATTAATTTACCATATCTTGCCTCAAATAAGGAGGGTCCTAAGCATCTCAAGAAGAAACTATCTCGTGCAAAGCTTGAGGATCTGGTTCGTGACATCATCAACCGATGCGATGGACCCATGCGACAAGCACTCTCAGATGCAAAATTACGCCCCAACGATATCGATAAAATTATTCTTGTTGGCGGACCCACTCGTATGCCAGTTGTAAGCCAATATGTTGAGAAATTCATTGGCAAAAAGGCCGAGCGGGGTGTTGACCCAATGGAAGCTGTGGCGTTGGGTGCAGCAATCCAAGCAGGCGTTATCACTGGCGAAGTCAAGGACCTCCTCCTTTTGGATGTGACACCACTCTCACTTGGTGTTGAGACCAAAGGTGGAGTCATGACCCCAATCATTGAACGTAACACAACAATCCCAGTTAAGAAAAGTGAAACCTTCACAACTGCCAGTGACATGCAGACCGTTGTTACAGTCCATGTCCTTCAAGGAGAACGAGCAATGGCACGAGACAACATTTCCTTGGGACAGTTCAATCTCACAGGAATCCCACCAGCACCTATGGGCATCCCACAAATTGAGGTCACCTTCGACATCGACGTCAATGGCATTATGCACGTCACTGCAAAGGACTTGGGAACAGGAAACGAACAAAAAATCACCATAACAGCCTCCACCAAACTAAGTGACAAAGATAAAGACAAAATGATCAAAGATTCTGAACAATACGAAGAAGAAGACAAACACTACCGAGAAGAAATCGAGCAACTAAATAAAGCTGAATCCATGGTCTATACAGCCCGGAAAACATTGAAAGACTTGGGCGACAAGGTTAGTAAGGAAGACATAGAAAAAGTCGAAGAATCAGTTCAAAAACTGGAGCAAGCCATAAAAGACAAGGATTTGACCAAGGTCAAACAGGAGATGGATAATCTCACAGAAGTGCTTCAGGGTATGGGCGCTTCAGTCTATCAGCAAGTTGCTGAAGAACAAGCCCGAAGACAAGCCCAAGCCGGAGCCCCAGAAGATACTAGTACTAGACCCAAAACAAAGCGAACTAAGAAACCAAAGGATAAAGAAGAGAAATCCGATGAAAAAGTAGTCGACGCAGACTATGAGGTCGTTGACGACGAAGAGGACAAATAGTCGGTAAGACCGGTGACCAAGTGTGGGTTCAAATGGTAGCAAGCGGGACTATTATGATGTTTTAGGAGTTCCACGCAGTGCTACAGTAGATGAGATAAAACGAGCCTACCGAAAACTTGCTCTCAAGTATCATCCAGACCGCAACAAATCCCCTGATGCACCAGAAAAATTCAGGGAAATCTCAGAAGCCTACGCTGTCCTTTCTGATAAGGAAAAACGTTCAATGTATGACCGATTTGGTCATGCGGGAGTCCATGGTCGTTGGTCATCAGAGGACATCTTTGGCGGAATTAACTTTGAAGATATATTGCGAGGCTTCGGAATTAGTGGAGGATTTGGCGGTTTCAGCAGTATATTCGATTTGCTAATGGGTGGTCCAAGTTTTCGTCAAGCGACCCAAAGAACAGCAGGTATTGATCTCCGCTTCGATATGGAAATTACTCTAAAAGAAGCGGCAAAGGGTCTTGAACAAGAAATCACCATTCCTCGCGATGAAGTCTGTTCGCACTGTAATGGAACAGGAGGCGAGCCTGGTACTAAAATCATCTCTTGTTCGCGTTGCAAAGGAACTGGTGAATTACGCCAGATACAGCGCTCTGCTTTTGGTCAGGTAGTTAGGATTTCTACGTGCCCTTCTTGTAATGGTAGAGGTCAATCACCGGAGAAGCCTTGTAAAGAATGCCATGGGCGACACGTAGTACGTCGTGAGCGACAACTCTTGGTGAAAGTCCCACCCGGTGTTGACACTGGAACTATGCTGCGTTTGACGGGACAGGGAGCTTCTGAAGGAGGAGGACAGCCTGGCGACCTATACGTTGTCATTCATGTTCGCCCTGATCCTACTTTCAAGCGCATAGATGATGATATTCTTGTTGAGGTGCCCATCTCTATTACGCAAGCAGCTCTCGGAGCGGAAATTGAAGTACCTACGCTAACAAAACGAGCAAAGTTGAAGATACCCGCAGGAACACAACCCGAGACTATTCTTCGTCTAAAGGGTGAAGGAATGCCACGTCCACAGGGATATGGACGAGGAAACCAATTGGTCAGAATAAAAGTCGTTGTTCCAACAAAGCTTACCAAACAGCAACAAGAGCTTCTGGAAAAACTAGCAGAAGAACTAAACAAGAACAGCTGATTAGAAAAACAGCTAGAAAAATTTACTATAAGATTTCAACTGAATACCAAGTAAGAGAGATCTAATCTGCTTTGGCTACGACTTGTACATCAGTAAAGCGGATAGAGGGGGCAACAATGGAACAAGGACCTTCAATGAGTTGGCCACGAACATCAGTACCAAGACAATCAACGTGTTGAATGAACTTGAAGATATTACCTGCCAACATTAATCCTTGACAACAACCAATTAGTTTTCCATCCTCAATGCGATAAGCAGGGTTCCCGACCACGCTGAAATCGCCTGTGTCCTGATTCGAGGAATGAGCTCCCTGTAACCCTTTGACGAAGTACCCAGATTTAACATCACTGATGAGATCCTCAAGTGAGACTTTCCCAGGAGGAATAAGTATGTTTGTGGGTTGGATGTTTACAAGCCCTGTTCGTAGGTTACGACTTGCATTTCCTGTACTCTTTTCACCTTGCCGATGCCCCCAGTAACTATCCCAGAGAGAAGATACTAAACGTCCGTTTTCAAGAATGGGAGTTGTCTGATGTGGAACCCCTTCTCCATCGAAAAGATGAGTATTGAAGGCACCGGGATGCAATCCGTCATCAATAATTGAGAGATTCTTTGTTCCAATCTTTTCACCAATACGTTTAGCTAAAGCTGATCTACCCCTAACAACATTTTCACCGGAAATTGCGGGAACTAACGTGTATAAGAATAATTCACCCAGTGTATTGGCGTCCATGATGATTACGCCAAGTTCGGTTTTGCCCTTAGCAGGTTTTTTAGCTAGTATCACATCATGCACAGAAGATTCCACAATATAGTCAATATCAATATTGAAGCTGCGTTTCACATCAATTGAAGTAACCCCGGGCGTCATTCCTGTCGGGGTCGGGGCCACTAATGCTGCAAAAGCATAAGCGATTGTGGCACGATCAGAAACCCCTATGCCGTTGGAATTTGCATAGGCATTCCATCCATAAACAGCGCCTGTGCCTGCCTGTCCTACAATGATGTTTTCACCATGAGAAACTATCCGTTTAGTTAGATCAGAAGTCAAATCAACAAATTCGCCAGGATCCTTATCAGGAATGGAATCGTCCCAGACATCACTCAGTTTAGCATATCTTCTCTTTTTTGGCAGATTTTTCCAAGTCTCATCAGGTGTACTAGCTTTTGCAGCAAGTATTGCATTCTTCACTGCTTGTTCTATTGACTTCCATTCGAGTCGATTAGTAAAAGCAGACCCAATACGTTGTCCCATGACACAACGAATTGCAACACCCGATTCTTGTACTTGTGTTGCTTTGTTCATCTCGCCAATATTAACCTCACAACTAATCTCGTAATTATCCTGAACAAGAACTTCAACGTGGTCAGCTCTCTTTTCAGCATAAGCAACTGCCTTATTTGCTAACGACAATAATTCTTCGCGATTATCCTTCATTTTGCATCACACACTCAATTCTATAATCAGCCTGCTACTCAGCTTTCCCTCCAAATGCAATTGGACCCTTTCCAAATCGGATTAGTGGACCACCATCAGATACAAGTGCAGCTTGACCTTTACCACAATAGCCCTCCTCAAATTCGAATGTTTCACTTCCTAATGCCTCAATTTTTTGAAGGGCATCGGTAGCAACACCTGAGATAGACATATTCGTAACAGGCCGTCCCACTTCACCATTAACAATTTCATAAGCTTCTTGGACACCCACTTGGAAACTAGAATCCAATTTTACTTGCCCGCCCATCATACTCACACAATAATAGCCAAAGTCAATATCCTTAAAGAGTTCATCATCCGCACTCTCACCCCGCTCAAAGAACGTATTACGCATTCGAATCAAAGGAGTATAGCGATAATCTTCGCTTCGAGCATTCCCTGTTACAGGCACACTCATTCGCTGTGCGTATTCACGGTCAGTTAATAGCCCATTGAGAATACCATCTTTGATAATTTCCACTCTAGAAGTGGGAACCCCTTCATCGTCGTACTTGACACTACCAACGCCTCCAGCCAATGTTCCATCATCGATCATATAGACGCCCTTGGGTGCAACCTTTTGACCCATCTTACCAGCAAAAGCACTTTGCAGGGTAAGGTCTGCTTCTGCTAAATGCCCAAGTGCTTCATGGGCTAGCGTTCCCACAATTTTTGGAGCAAGCACACAGGCAAAACTACCTGGTTTGGGTGAAATTCCAGCCAATTGTTTTTGCACTAATTTGACAAGATGATCTGCTACTTCTGAAGGTGGATGCCCTTCTTCAATGAATTCCCAGCCTTGAGAGGTAGAACCATATGCTTCACGAGCCCCTGTTACTTTGGTCCCCTCCTTCCCAGTAAGTGATATACCAAGGTAGACATGACCCATACCCAATTCCAGTTTTGTGCCCTCACTTGTAACAATGTATTTTGTTCCCATTGAATCTCTGATTCCTATTGTAATCGAGGACATCCGTGAGTCGAGTCGTTGGCATTCACGCCACAGTTTATCAGCATACTTGATTTTCTCCAAGGGCTCTACTTCTGTGGGAATTCTTTCAAACTTCACCCGGACTGTATCCTCTAATGGTTTTACATCTGCAAGTTTGATTGGTTCATGACGAGCTTTTCCAGCACTAGCAGCAAGAGAACAAGCATCTTTCACTGAAGTTTTTAATTTCGAAAGTGAAAGGCTACTTGTCGATACAAATCCCCATGCACCATCAGCTAAAACACGGATACCGACGCCCTCTTCAATTCGGTTGCCAATATTTCGTACACGACCATCTTCGTATCGTGTGTTACCATGATTTACTAATTCTGCACGCAACTCAACAAAGGTTGCTCCAAGCTTCATTCCATGTTCAGCTGCTTTTTCTAAAACATCTAGCAAAGTGACCACTTCTGTAGGAAATCTAATGTGAACTCGGTTTAGCAGAATAGAAGTTCCGAGCCTTAAAAGTACATCAGTTGAACAACTAGAGAGTATGGTATTCCCTTGAATAATATATGAGTGACTAGCCAATGCAGCCTAGATTTGAGGAACGCTCTCTTATCTAATGGAGGCTAGAGTTACTATGCCCTAAATTTCATTAATACCCGGCTGTTCACCTTTACGCGGAACTGCTGCATGCACTACCCCAACCTCTTTTTCGAGTTCCTTCAAGAGTAAAATTCTCTTATACGTTGGAGGATGTGTTGATAGGGCGGCATGAATTCCTTCGAGCCTATGTCTTTTGGCTTCAGTTTCCATAGCCTTCACTAGTTCCCGTTCATCAAGGACTCCATCTTGGTCAAGGTCAAACTCTCCCCGGTGTGTCTGTATGTATCCAACTTCTTTTGCTGCTTGTTTTGAGTCACCAATGTAGAAACTTCGTAGTCCAGTATTTTGTGATGCATCCGCAAGGCTCAGCCCCCATGTGATCTTTGCCAAGGCACTCTCGAGAGAGCGAGGAGAACCTGTAAGCTGAGCAGAGTATGTGTCAGCATAATGCTCCCGCATACGACTAAGCCCGCGTACAACAAGTAACGAAAGACCAAATACCAAGGCTGAAACCACAGCAATCGCAATTAGGGCAATCAAAATTACCAAGCAGCCTTTTCCATTCTTTGAGCCCCGACCAGAGTATGCAGCTGCTCTCCCACCCCAAAGAGAGCCGCGAAGAATCATAAGGGCGATTAGAGGAACAGCAGCGGCAAGCGTCATTACAATGAGATCTTTATGACGAATGTGCCCCAACTCGTGTCCTAGGACACCACTGATTTCACGTTGATTCAAGGTGTTAAGGAGCCCTGTATGAACAGCAAGAGTGGCACCGCCAGCAGTCCGACCAAAAACAAAGGCATTGGGTACATTGCTTTCAACAATTGCTACCTTGGGCATGGGCATATCGGCTCTGCGTGTTAAACGCTCAACCTCTTCGTAGAGCCACCCTCCACTCCTTTCATCAACATATTTCATTCTAACAGCAGCTCGGACTGTCATAGGCCCAATGAGCCATTGAAAGATGAGCATAAATCCGCCCACAAGGAACGCCCATAGAATATCGACTGGAAGAGGTATCATCCAAGTGGTGAATGGAATGGTATACCACCAAATGAGAGCAAAAAAGTCATCCATTAAGAGAAAGCCAAAAGCAATGTCAATGATATAGATAATTGCAAGAGCGAAGAGTGTTCCAACAATAAAGACACCTAGTGTCGCCCAGACCATCCGAACTCGAAGTGCAGCAAGACGCATTCTAATATTCCTCCACCGAATATGATTTCATTAGGAAAAGTTCTTGGCAATAAAGTTAATGTGATTGGTACTTATCTGGACCGTATAGGAGGCTATTCTGTTGTCCCGTGTTACAAAAGGTCTTCGCTGCTCCCACTGTGATGGTCCTTTAGAATACAAAGCAGGTGATGCGCTTGTCACCTGCGCCTACTGTGGTACTACTCAGGTCGTTGATGTGAGTAAACCCTTTTTGTTCGAACATTTCATGCTGCCAATTCGCCTTGAACCCGAGGGCGTAGAGGAAGTACTCCGTAGCTGGATGAAGAAGGGATTCCTAAAGCGAGCGGACCTTCATCGAAAAGCCAAAATTACTAGTAAAGTTCTGCGAATGCTTCCCTTTTGGCTTTTGGAAGTAACTGCTGAAACAAAATATAAGGGGATATATGATCGGGTTTCTCCTCCCATTGTCAAGACACAGTCTCTAGGGAAAATCTACCACTGGCTAATTCTTGCCAGACGTCGGGCAGGATTCCCCACCAAGGAATTCGATTTACCAGCGGCAGCAACACAACCCTACGATTTCCGAAAAATACCTGAATATGCTGAAGTGATCAATTCTCAACTAACTCGCGACGAAGCGATTCAACAAGCTAAACAGGAGGTAGAAGAACATCACCGCTACCTCGTCAGTAAAGACATCGATCGGGTTGTTGAATTCGACACAAAATTTACCATAGGTGAAGTGCAATATGTCCATGCTCCTGTTTGGTACACAGAGTACCAATACCAACACAAGAACTACAATGTCCTTGTTTGTGGACACCGCGGAATTGTAATTGCTGGCGAATTCCCTTCAAGCTAAACCCCCTTGAAACAGACATTGAGAGAAAGAAGAGTACTTCTGCATTCGATTGGAGGAAAGCATGATGGTAAAAGGTCAAAGAGACAAGCCAACTTTTGCCTGTGATGCCATGTTAGGTTCACTAGCTCGTTGGCTCCGAATACTTGGCTTTGACACGCTCTATTTTGAGGATAAAGCAGACACCGATATTCTGTCATCAGTCGGAAAACGTATTTTACTCACACGAGATAAGGAACTCCTTCAAAGAGCTCATAGGCAAGGGCTAAAGGCATTCAACCCAGGCACTCTCAGGATGAGATCAATGCTTCAAAACCTAAAGAAAGAACTTCAAATCACCTACAATCTTGATCCTGCCCAAAGCAGGTGTTCCCTCTGTAATAGTCTCCTGAAATCTGCAAAACCAGATGATGTCAAAGACCGTGTGCCTCCAGGCTCCCTCAGTCACCATAACAAATTCTGGGAATGCATTAGCCCAGAATGCCGACAAGTGTTTTGGCAAGGTCGCCATTGGAGGCGAATCCAACAAACACTTCACGAACTTCTTCCTAGTGACAATAAGTAATTTCGTGGAAATTTGGAGAACACTACTCAAACGTAATAAGAAGCTATTCAGGCGACTCCTCAGTGTTCTCATGCTCAATACTGTTACCATTACTGCGTTGCGCCTGGCTCCTGGCAGCCAAATGACGAAGCATCAATACAGTCGTTCGAAGCTTCGTTGCTTCCTGGTTGATAAGATTCTCCGCAGTCTTTTCCTGGTTTGATAATATTTTAGCTCGTACGACTGCTCGACGTATCCATTCTATTTGGTCTTCATTAAAAGCAGAGTTAGCAATGGTGCGATCCTGTAGATTAACAGTCATCCACGATTTAGTATCCTCAGGCAATTGAGCATATTCCTCTCGGGTGACAATCTTCAGTAAAGCATCCAAATCAACCGAATCAGGCACAAGTCGCCCCAGAAATTCCTTGACGCCCAGCGTTACTGCCGAAGCCCCAACAAGGAGGACACGCTTCTCACTTATGGCAGCAGTGACCAAAGCAGCCAAAATATCCTCGCCAATATTACGACATGCACTTTGCACAGTGAACCGAACAGGTCTCAAATGTGGCTCAGCTTCTGGCTCCAGTTCATCATATTTCAGAATTTCTCCTGACCGATGAATTTGTATAACGAACCCGTGTGAACAAACACGACCTGGCGTTACTTGCCCTACGATGACATCCCCTTCAATGTCATCCCATTTTTCGTCAGGGATTTCTAACTGACCAACCTTTTCACAAATAGGGCACTTAACAGTAACCTTCACACTCGATTCACCCAAGCAAGCCAATATAGTTGCGTAATGTGCTTGCCCATAAAGCTAACGCTTATAACTCGTATCAAAGCCCACATTGCGTTTTCCTCAATAGCAGCCCGATAAACCCGTCAATTAAAAGTGTCCTTTCTTGAGGATTAGAAAGCTTATATGTTTTTTTAAAAAAATCAATTTAAGAACAGATAAAGGTATTTAAACTGTCTCGCATTCCTACAATTTCGTATTTGGCGATGGATTGGAGCGGAATAAGCTAGCAATTTTTCCCTCTTAAATAAACCAGAACCATAGCCAATATCCAGCTGGGCTAAAGCAATCACCGCTGCATGCGGCATCAAGGTTAGATTAAAATGAAGCATCAAAATCTTGCTATATTTCTCCTTCTGTTCCTTTCATTCTTTTCACCCATATTCTCTGTACCCATTCTACCATCAGTTGGTATAGAGGGTTCTTCAGAACCAATCAATATTGATAATGAAGCATCGCTTCAGATTTTAAATTCTATAAATTCGCTTGTACCTCCTCCATATGGGCCTACTCAAGAAGGAGGAGACTACAAATACACAGGTGAAGGAAACGCGTCACAGACTTGGGAATACGCACAAGGGACAAATGCCTTTCAAACCTTCACCGACCTTGACAACGGTGAAACAGCTAATGCTTCTGTGAATCTGCCTAGTGGCTGGACAGGATATGAGAGTTATACCAGTGTTTACAACCTCTTTGAGAACAAGTCTTGGCAGACAAATGGCGACTTCGAATCAGGTACAACTGGATCACCTGGTTCTCCCACATCATGGACTTATGCGGAGAACGGAGATCCCGCGGGTTCAGCTACAGATTTCAATGGTTACTACAATACCGGCTACGGATACAGTGGTCGTGGTATACGTACCCGCGTTAACTGCACCAATACATATACTTGGAGCCCCAGTTACTATTCTGTTTACAGCCAAACAGTTAGTGTGCCACGAGATTCACCTAGCCAAGTAAAACTCGACTTTAGATGCCGCACTAATACTCACGCAGATCCTGGTGCCCGGGGTCGCATGGTTGTCCTTGTCCAACTTATTGGAGCACAAACCGTTGAATACAGGTATCTTTTTGCTGTCCTCGGAAATGATGGTGTTTGGCATAGTGTAAGTATCGATTTAGGAGCCTCAGACATTGCAAAACTCGGTTTACCTGGCAGTCTTGAAATTCGTCTGGGCATTTCTTGGACTGACAGCACAACTGCTTGGTTATATTTTGATTATTCTGTTGACTTTGATGATGTCGTCTTACAAATCCGGGGTAAACCTCAACCTAGCCAAGTTGCTTTGAAAATAAATGGGACTTCTGTTATAGATGATGGTTATGGTAAGGGGTATTTGACTTTATCAGATAATTGGCCAGGTCCCTCAAGCGGATGGGGTAAGGTTTTGAACCAATTTACAACCAGTGCGACAAATATTGACTTTACCTGCAATATAACCCTATATATTTCGAAACAGAGCCAAACCAAACAGGAACAATTACCTTTTGTGATTGGTAGCAAATTTGTGGCTGAAAATGGTAAGAATGTTGTTTTTACAACGTGGTATTATGCTTATCAACCCTATGGCTTTGAAGCGTACAATTTGACACTTTCTCGCCCGGTAGAGTGGAACCTGACTGAAGTGTTGAACCCACTCTCCGAAGATAGAACTGACTGGTGTGATAATACCACTAAGACCACAGAGATTCGTCTCAATAACACAGCTATTAATGAAATATTTGGTTGGTGGAAGTTCACTTTTGTCCAAGTGAATGATGTCGTCGACATCTCGACTGATAGCGTCACTGTATACAGAATCTCTCCCGATACACCTCATTTACTGAGCACATCAGCTTCTCTCACTAGTGGTGTTACGAGTGGAACAGCGAATCTCACAGTCTATGAACCAGATGGGAGTGTCTATGATGAAGATACAAAATCAGTGTCATCGCCGTCTGTAACCTTCAAGACTCTTGATTTCTCAAATGGAGATGATGCGCCAGCTGGCGAGTATACAGTATGTGTAAGTTATGATAATGCTGCCAGCCCAGCAACGAAAGTAGGTTTCCGGTACATAATCATCACAGTTGTACACGCGACGGATTTGTCTCCAGATGAACAGACTATGACGGTTACCTATGCTGATACTGGCTATTATTATCCCAGAGTAAGGTTCAACGATACTGATATCATATCTGGTAGCACGTTCATTGGAGGAGCAACGGTGAATGGAACCGTTTCAGGAATCCCAGTTCCTTTTTATCAGTCTGGAGGCTTCTATGAAGGAAAGATTTCCAAGTCTGCACTTACTCCTGGAGATTATGTCCTTAATATTGATGCAAGTAAGACATTCTATGATGTAGATTCTTGCGCTATTACTATTCAAGTGAGAGGTGGAACCTCGCTCACATCACCTCAATCACCAGGATTCACCAGCCCATATAATGAAACAGTCACTGTTCAAGTCTATTATTATGATACCTACAATGCAACTGGTATTGATGGAGCAACAGTTACAACAAACTGGCCCACCAACCCAACAGGAACAGGAAATGGAACCGCGGGTTGGTATAACATCCAAATAGACACTGATGATCAGCCAAAGCCTGGTACTTATTCGCTTGTTATCCAAGCTCAAAAGAGCTATTATCAAACACAAACCCTAACACTCACAGTCATTGTTAGGGAACGCAATACCCAGATGACAGCGACATCACCCGCCACGGTGCCTATTAATGAAACTGCTCAATTCAACATCTCCCTATCAGACCTTGATGCAGATTCCGCAGCCATCACCGATATTGCTGGTAAGCTTCACTTAGAAGTGTGGAACTCCACTCACCGATGGGACACTCTCGGTTATGCTAACATTTACTCGACATCAAACGCGGGAGAATATAATATCACAATCGATACAACCCATCTTCTAGGAGCAGGTACCTACCTATTCAAAGTCTATTTCAAGTGGTATAGTGATGTTGGGGACAACAAACCCTTCTATGCCAACCGAACTGTCAACGTCTATGTCAGTGTCCGTAAAATAGCTACTACAATAACCTATGAACCTCCCGGTTCAACTCCGTGGGATGAAGATATTGTTATCTACTTTAATTATACAGTAGATGACCCAGCCAGTAAATATAATGGCAATGGAATAACTAGCGCCACATTTGTAATAAAATTAGATGGCATCACAATTAATGAGGGGACTGATTACACTCTAGTCCATCTGGGCGGTGAGCGATACAGTCTTACTCTCTTGGCGGCCAGTGGAAAAATCAGCAGCATCAAATCTTATTCTCTACGAATCCAAGCCACACCAGTTGACTCAGACTATGCTGGTGCCATACGTCTTATCTCGTTTAATGTTCGAGCCCTAAAGACTACAATAACTTATGATCCGCTTTTGCCATTTCCTTGGGGAGATAACGTGAGTATCACATTCTATTATCTTGTTGATGACCCTGAGAGTTCTCATGACGGAGAATATATAATTGGAGTCACCAGCATTACTGGCACTGCACTTGATGGTAGCCCCCTCTCTATCTCCGACTACGCACTCGTAGAAATCGGTGGCGGCGAATATCTTCTAACTATTTATAATGCAAGTGGAAAAATTATCAATATAAAATCCTACATTTTGTCTCTCCATGTTGTCACTCCAGCTTCACGATATGCATCTGCTGACCGCAATATAAACTTCCAAGTCCGTTCTCTCATTACCCAAGTGACTTATGACCCCCCTTCACCCACACCCTGGGGCGATGATGTTAGTATTACCTTCTATTATTCCGTTAATGATCCAGGCAGTTCCTTCCACGGAATAGGCATCACAGGCGTCACAAGCATTGCTGGTTCCACGTTAGGTGGCGTTCCCCTAATTGTCAGTGACTACATAATCATCGATAATGGTGGTGGACAATACACACTCACAATTTTATACTCAAGTGGGAAGATTAGCAACATCCAATCATATACCCTTTATCTCTATGTCAATTCTCCTGATGCAAAACATAATAATGCGGATCGAATCATCACATTTAGTGTTCGAACCCTAGCCACCCTTATCAGCTATGATCCCATTATCCCTGTTCCTTGGGATGAGAATGTAGTTATACTCTTTAACTATACTGTGAACGACCCAGCTAGTTCCTCACATGGCAGTGGAATTACAGGCGTTATTAGCATTGCTGGCACAACACTCGATGGAACCCTTCTCTCCGTCAGTGACTATATCTTTACTGATTTGGGTTTGGGTCAATATAATTTAACTATCCTCTACTCTAGTGGTTTAATTAGCAACATTAAACCTTACATACTCTACCTCTATGTGGTTTCTCCAGACATCCAACATGATGATACTGACCAGACCATAAGCTTCGCAGTCCGCGAACTCCGAACATTCATTATCTACGATGCTGTTCTGCCAACGCCTGTTGGTGAGAATGTAATAATTATCTTCAATTATACCGTTAATGATGGAGCTAGTTCCCATGATGGCGAAGGCATCACCGGACTTACCAGCATTACTGGCACAACACTAGACAGCATCCTACTTGCTGGTGGCGACTACATCCTTACTGAACTAGGTGGCGGAC
>JABXGU010000199.1 GCA_016550415.1 archaeon
ACAATGGTCTCTCGCTCTCTGAGCAAGCAGAACCTATGATTGCCCTAAAAGGATTACGGTGAACCAACCCCTCAAAGATCTAACCCAATTTCCCGTAATTTTGTTTCTCCCTCAGGGGACAGGACATACTCAAAGCCATTTTCCGTTTCTACTCGAATTAACCAACCTTGCTTCATCAGATGGGTTAGGAATTCTTTTCCGATGTGTTCAAGGCTTATAATCCTACCTAACGCTGCCTGGGAGGCACGAACATCAAGAGGAACTTGTTCTTCCTGCCTGTCTCTCATTGCAGCTTGGGGTTCGCCATACCATAATATGGTTGGTATCAGTTCCTGAAAAGTAGAAGGAGAATTTTCCCAAAGAGCTGATTTCAACCGCGCATCACCTACAAGTTCGATGTCTGGATCAATGAATAAATTGAAATCTGTTTGCCCCTTTAAAATCGGAGAGAGGTCAAGTCGGGCTAGCTCGTTTTGTGTTAGATTAAGTGTTTTCAAGCTATCAGAGTGTGTGAGTGGAGCTAGGTTAAGTTGGGTTAACGAATTTTCTGCGAGCCAAAGTGCTTCAAGCTTCTGACAATGCCATAACGGACTTAGGTCAATGCGCTTTAACCTGTTTTGACTTAATTCTAATTCCCTCAGTTGCTCGCAATGATATAATGCACGGAGGTCAAGTTGTTCGATTCGGTTGGTTCGTAAATTCAGTGATTGGAGTTTTTTACAATTCCAAAGGGGAGAAATGTCAAGATGATCAAGATCATTCCCTGAGAAATCCAAGTCTTGTAGATTTGTGCAATAGTAAAGGGGTGTGAGGATAAGTTCATGGAGTTCATTCTCTGACAGATCAAGTTCCTCTAACTGAGAGCATTTCCATAAGGGACTTAGATCTAATGTCTGAAGGTCGTTATTTGCTAGATCTAATCGCTTGAGTTGTGTACAGTAAAGTAGCGGACTGAGATTGAGTGTTTCGAGTTTGTTCTGATGTAGCTCGAGGGTCTGGAGATTGGTACACTTTCTTAGTGGAGATAGGTCCAAATGTACAAGTTCGTTTTCACTCAAATAGACTTCTTGAAGACTCGAACAGCCCTGAAGTGGAGTAAGGTCAATGTAATCCAGGTGGTTGTCATACAGGTTGAGTACTTCTAGTGTAGTGCATGACTGGAGTAACGTGAGATCGATGGAGATGATTCCAAGCTCGGTAAGATCTAGCGTGGGTGGACATGAATCAAATTCGATGGTGGTCTCTTCTTCGTCTTGGGTTTGATAATTGATTTTGATCATCGTCATCAGGGTAGAACTTCACTTCGTCTGGCATCGTAGCGTTTACTAAATTTAAAGAGCTATCGGTACATGGGCTGTTGTCAGACTGAGAAAGGGATAAGGCTTTAAACGCAGTTGAATAGAATCTGTACAAATCATTCCTGTTTCGCAGGGAGGTATATCATCATATGGTAGTTAAGACCTATAAGAATGAAGAAGGCAATTTCACTATCGAAATCGATTATGATAAATGCACGGGGGCAGCAGTTTGTAAAGACGTGTGTCCCTCAGATGTCTTTGAAATCGTTGATGGCAAGTCCACCGCACCGCATATTGATGCCTGCGTTGAATGCTGTGCATGCGTGCAAAATTGCCCTGAAAACGCAATCATCCATTCATCTTGTTAATCCTGATGATGCATAAGTGTGGTCCTATTAAATCTAGATACCGATTGTGCCATGGCTCTATTACCTTCCAAATTTCACATTCCAAATGTTCTCTTAATTTAAAGGTGAGATTTTGAACTGTCCTTAGTGATGTTCAAGTAGGTGTGGAGCTCTGCAAAATACTATAAAGGAACTCATGCACAGTTTCTATACTCGCGTCACGGATTCTGTTTTGTAAAGGGAAATCCAATGTCATGGAGAAAGAAAAAGAAGAAGGATAAGAGAAAGCAGGAACCCGAGACGTTAGAAGACAAAGCGCGTCAGATTCTTCAAGAAGCCACTGAACTTGCTCAGAAGCTTGAAGAAAAGGATCAAGAATTGGCAAAGGCAGATATTTGTTCGGCTCATGCCTCCATGGAACTGTGTGATGAAGCACTAGTATTAGCAAAGGGGGTACGTCCTGGTAATCCTCGATGGCGAGCCCTTATGATTGTGGGTAAATCCTTGGGGCGTTGTAAGGATTCTGATGAAGCTGTTAAAATCGCTCTGAGCCTCAAAGATGAAGAAGATCGTGATTATATTCTCGATGGAATCGCTCGCGCTTTGGCTCATAGCCAGGAAGTCGATAAGGCCTTAGAAGTCGTTGAGAAAATTGAGAGCAAGACTCGAAGGTTACATTCTCAAGCTGCAGTGGCAGAATCCTTGGCCATTAGTGGTCAGATTCGGGCTGCTGTGCAAGTTGCTGAAAAATTAGGGGATCCAGAAAAAGCAGGGCGTGTATTAAGTAGTGCTATCGTGACGATGGCTAAGGATAATCGGATATCTGATTCGATGGATTTACTTTCTAATATTGAGGATGAGCGATGGAAACCTGAGGCATTAGGTGAGGTCTGTGCTGCACTAGCCCGGATGCGGGATTTA
>JABXGU010000200.1 GCA_016550415.1 archaeon
ATAACGGATGCCAAAGCAAAGCCCACAGGAAGACCAAGCAAAGAGTTTTGTTTGTATAATTACGATGGGTCATGCAAGAAATGCATCGAAAAATGTATCTTTGGAGCATTGACAACTGAATCATTTGATAGACACAAATGCTATTCGGTCTGCGTAGCCAACTCCAAGCTGCATTCAAGTTTAGGACTTGCGGATGTTTGCGGGAAATGCGTCTGTGTTGTCCCGTGTTCTTTTGAAAATCCTGTGACTTAGGAAAGTTCTGAGAAGGTTGTTCTACTCTTACGAGGGACCTTTCTCAATATAATAGGCGTTAAACTTAAAACAAATAAGAAACATAACTAGAGTCTAGTCAGTCGTAGAAAAGGCGGGGAGAGGGTCCCTGCAAATAAATGGAAATAGAGGGAGGCGTTCTTTAAGAAAGGCAAAATAAGTGCCGGAGGTATCCTTAAGGGTGTATGTAGTAGCTATTCTTGCCCTCGCTTTTGAATTATTAATAACACCCTGGCTAATCATAACAGTATTATTTTTCAGGCACTATCGACGCAATCCAAACAAAATAATCCGAGTAATACTTTGGTTTTTTGTGGCATTAAACGCAGCACTGGCTTTTATTTCCAGCTATTTCATAACGGGTCTGCTGGGATATAATGATGGATTCGGGCGTTCAGTGATATTTAAAATGTTTGATATAACCAGCATGTTGATGATTGTATTTCAAACGTTTCTCCTAACCTACTTGATCGTTCCCAGATACAAGCGTTTAACACTACTGGCTGCCGCGATCTGGATTTCAGTAAGTATCCTTGAGTTGATAACAGGGTTTGAAACAAGGATTATGGTAGTAGATTCTATCCAATTTGTTCATGTCCTCAGACCACTGGCATTGAGCATATGGCTTTTTATATATTATATTCTTCCTTTCGGAACCTACGGAATTGCAGTCCTTCTATTTGGCCAAAGACTGAAGGAAGGTGTCTTAAGAAATAGAATCAGAACGTTGAGCATCGGTTACCTCTTCTCTGCGCTAGTGGGTTCTGTAATCTCAATAGGTTTCCATCTCCCGCTGGTTCCTATGGTGATATTGGGAGCAATAGGCGTTGCATCGGCACTCATATTTGTCATGCTATTATATTATAGCATGGTGAGGGGGGAAGAACTGCTCAGGTTGTTCTCCTTTGAAGGAGCCTTGCGTCTGGATCCGATGTCAAAGAACTCTCGTCTATGTGCCCTTCTGGCAAACTACACATCAAAAAAAGGAGAATGCGAATTCTATAATCCGAACCTTAAGTCCAAGTGCGATCTGGAGC
Organism: archaeon; assembly: GCA_016550415.1. The sequence goes on from JABXGU010000200.1 coordinate 1,308, forward strand.
GCTCCGCCTATCGCCTTGGCGATTGTGAGGGCAGATGTTTTGTTGATGGAGTTGTCTGTACTTCAATCTACCGTCATTCAAAGGATTTGGAAAGCAAGGCAAAATAGGTCTGACTCGAGACAAAAAGAGGGGGGAGGGGTTTTATTTGCCCCTTTTCCTTACGAGAACGACAACGGCACCAACTGCAACCGCTATGCCTCCGACAACCGCGACGAGAAATATTGGATTGTCTAGAAATCCTCCAGGACCTTCACCGGTGTATGCTACAAAGGTAGGATCGTGGACGACCCTTAATCCATACCAGTGTGGATATGATACTATATAGAAGGCATCTGAACCTCCAATGCCCATATCCACTATATCGCCAAGATTGGTCGCATTTTGAGCGATTTGAGGACTAAGGTAAAGCGCTATAAACGGCATAGGTGCTGCCACAAGCATCTGAAGTTGAAGCAAATAATTGTTTTCGTAGTCAGTTACAGGGTAGAGAACGGTTTTGGCCTGGTAAGTTCCAAAGAGTTCTCCAGTTGTGTTATAGAGTTTGTAATCTTCTTTGCTTGAAAAGTCCGTTTCATAAACCTTCTCCGAACCAATCAGTGTTTCAAGGGTATCATCGTGAGCAAATCTGTAAGCATCTGGGCTAACCGCTGTACCATTATTATGACTTCTTACGGTATATGCCTGTCCAACAGTTACTGCAAGCTGATAGCTTACGATACCTATACTCATATTCCAAGCCTCTAGCTGCTCAGTAACAGTTGGTGTTGACGTATCGTTATAGATGTCCCATCCTGTTGGTGTGAACCCTGCCCAGTTAAGAACGTAAAGATCGGTAGGCCTTCCGATTTCGTAGTTTGTTGAGATCGTTGCAGTGTTATTGTCTGTGTCAAACGTGAGCGTATAGTTGAAG
>JABXGU010000021.1 GCA_016550415.1 archaeon
TGTTGAATGGCTTGTTCAATGGTAGCTTCTGAAACGAGGGGGGAGGTTGGTTGTAACGTCACAACATAATCAAAGTGTTTGTTTTCATGAGTTTCTAATTTTATCACGGCGTTGTAGATGACTGGGTCGAGTGGAACTGCATCCTCGGATAATTCAGGTGGCCTATTGATCACTGGTGCTCCATAATTCCGAGCTACTTGGGCGATCTCCTCATCTTCTGTTGTCACTACTAGGTCCGTTATTTGTTGAACTTTTTGAGCAGTGGTTATAATATGGGCTATGAGTGGTTTACCGGCAAGTAGACGCACATTCTTTCGTGGTATTCCTTTCGAACCTCCACGTGCGGGAATGACCGCCAAGACATTTACCATGACAACTTAAACTCCAAGGCTTGATTCATGAGGATAGCATTAAGGTATCGGCTTTTTTTGAGTATTTGTCAATGAGTATGCTGCAAAGGGTTTGACTAGAGATTCTGCTAAAAAACCTTTTTAAAGCACCTTTCAAACGGCTCACTGGGTCTCTTGGCAATTCGTGCACAAATTAAGGGTTCAATTACTTGTTCGAGGAAAGGACGGCGTGAAGAGCATTCTATTAGTCACAATTGACTGTTTGCGACCAGATCATATTGGTCTATACGATTACCATCGAAATACCACTCCCTTCATGGATTCGCTAGGGAAGAAAGGTATCAAGTATGAATTGGTATTTGCTACCGGGTCTAGTACTCCATATTCCTTTCCCGGTCTTCTCTCGTCAACCTATCCACTCGACTACTCGCCTATTCCTTCAATGAAACACCCAATGCGAGAAACCTTAGCTTCCGTCCTTTCAAAACATGGGTTCGTAACAGCGGCATTCCACTCCAACGAGTACACCTCAATTCGGCATAGCTACGATAGAGGCTTTTCAACATTCGTGGATTTAGTTGAAAATAGACCCCAACCAGAAGAAAAACCACCGGATTCTCCAATGAAACGATTTCTCAAACGCATACCTGGCGCCCGTAGCTTTTATCGCAAGGTCAGAAAACGAACCTCGCCGGAAAAGCCTGTGCTGCCTTATGTTCGGGCACCAAAAACAACAGATACTGTAACTAATTGGTTATCAGAACAATCAGGTGATACACCCGTTTTTCTTTGGGTGCATTACATGGACCCCCATGCGCCATTTCTGTTTTCCCGCTTTTTTTCTGAATGGAATAATAGGTCTTCTTCTCCCCCTCCGCATTTTCCTAGTAAACGGTTGGACTTTCCCGATCAAATTAGCCCAGATGAACACCAATTGATCATTGATTTGTATGATGCTGAAATTAAACTCGTTGATTCACAGCTTCCACAACTCGTATCAAAATGGAACTCAGTATTTCCTGACTCGATAATTACAATAACTGCGGATCACGGTGAAGAGTTCTTAGAACATGGATCCTACAGTCACACGGCGAAGCTTTTTGATGAGTTAATTCATGTACCTTTGATTATCGTTGGAGTTGAAGGTCAAAAGAAGGTCAATACTGATTTAGTGAGTTTATTAGATATCCCCCCGACACTCCTTGATGTGAATGGATTCCCCCCTGAAAAACGGTTTCTTGGTCAATCTATCTTCTCTACAAATTATGAACCTAGGGATTATATTATCGCAGAAACCATGGAATCTGCTGGCCGCGTTTCTATGAATGGTACTGGGAATCAAAAAGTAGCGATTAGGGCACGAAAGTGGAAGTTTATCTATGAAACTGAAGGTCCTCCCCAATTCTATGATTTGGTAAAGGATTCTCGTGAATCAGTGAATATTATCGAACAAAAACAAGAATTGCTACCTGAGTTAGAAAAACTCGTCGAAATTCATCAAAAGCGACCTATGCGGGATTATCAATCAATTTCAAAACTTAATTTATGAAATTAATGAGGCTTACTATTCTAGTCTGAATGGAATAAATGGGGCAATGGCTAGGCCTAATAGCAATTGTATGTGATAAATACGAAAAGAAATCGATTACAGGATTAACAGGGGCTGTCAGGGGAGTTAATTGTACATCATCAATGGGGGGTGCTAAGCGAACCTTCGTTGGGACTAGTGCACAATTTGTCAAAAGATAGAATATTTGATCGCCACCTCATTAAATGAGGGTTGGGGTGGATGATGTTTCATTGAACAGGATTTCACCAAGGAGGGTGAAGTCGGTGAGGTTGTGGAGGCGGAGTGTGGAGGGTGAGAGGGTGTAGAGGACTTCGTTGATGTATAGGCTTCGGGTGATGAAGTGTGATTGCCATTTGTTAATGTCATCGTGTAGGATGTCGGGATCAGCGAGGTGGGTAATTTGATGTCGGATGGTAAGGGTGGCAGTTGCTGGATCGAGATAGAAGATGTAGGCGCCTTGCCAGACGTAGTCGCCATGTTCATAGGGTTCATGGGTGCTGTTGTCGGTGTATTCTGCGAGTAGAACTGGAATGATGAGGAGCTGCTGGTCGGGATGGTAGAGGACGGCGTGATGGTCGTTAAGGGCGGGGGAGTCCGTGCCGCGTACACCAAGAACTAACTTTGCATTTTCTTTGGGGGTGTAGGGGTCGGTGGCATTGAATAGGCTGAGTTTGAGTCCTTGATACCACCACCAGTCGTCTCCTTCAGAAACCTGAGTATCTTTTCCGATACCTACTAACTGGTTATCACCTAGTGGGTGTAGGTAATCAGAGTAGCCAGGGATTATCAATTCTCCTTGCAGTTGTGGGGCGCTAGGATTAGAAAGATCAATGATGAAGAGGGGATCGGTTTTCCAGAAGGTCACCAAATAACATACGCTTTCTAGGAATCGAACGGAGTAGATGCTTTCACCAGGGGCTAAGCCTTCGAGACACCCAATAGTGTTGAGTTGTTGGTTTAAAATATAGAGATTGCTAACTTGGGTCCAAGAGGTTACACCCAACATGGGCGTTGTAGTGAAATTGGCGATCCGCTGTGTGGTGGCCACGCGGAGACAGTCCTCATGTTCATCGAGGGCGAATTGGTTAATCAGCAAGCCTGGAATCTTCCCACTGGCTTCATATACTACCTGACCCTCAAAAATCGCAAACCGATGTATGGCGGTAGAATGCCCAGACCAGCCGCTAGTACTGAAGTCGAAATGCGATATAGCAAGGTAGAGATTGACAAGTGATGCGTAGATCGTACAGGTGCCCGTTCCGCCCAGGAAGGTTTCACTGGTGGGAGGATTATCCGGATTGCTGATATCTAGGGCTAGAATATGATAGTAGCAGAATCTGTAATCGTACGTGTACAGATCATAATAGATGGTTTCAGCTGGAATGAGGTGTGTGGAGTTTCCTATTGTGAGTGTTGGAAGCTCAACGATTCCATTTTCCTCGGTTATCCAGTCTTGGACGATAAGGTATAGATATTTCCCAATCAGGCGGGCACTGATATAGTAATTCTCAAGGCTGATTCGTTGAAGTAAGGTAATGGATGAAGGTTGAGATACGTCATACACTTGAAGTGAAACTGTGTCGGGGCTCGATGGATCTCCGTGGTGCGTGACTCGACTAATCACGGCTAGCTTGGATGTGTCCCATAAGAATAACGCAAGCGGTGTTCCCTCAGGGTAAATCCAATTGACTATGTTCGCCGTAGACACAGGGTATGCTTTTACAACTGCAACTTTCTCTTCAGTAATGGTGTAAATGTAGGTCCCGTCGGTTTTGACAATGTCGGGCTCATCAACGCCTTCAACTTGAACATTGGTGGTCGAATACCCTGATGTCCCCTGCAATCCACTGGGAGTATCTCCAGACGTTAACGTGGTCATATCTCCCAGCCATAATCCCCATCCATAGCCTTGCGGTGGGTGATGATTTTGCACATACAATGCCAATTCAACTTGTGATCGAAAACGCTGTAATTGAACGGGGGAATTAAGTTGAAAATCCAAATAAAGGCCCGTAATGGCGAACCCACCGATGATCGTTGATAATAAAAGCACGACTTTTACCGGTTGGCTTCGAACTTGCCTTAACCAACTACTCCCAAATCGGATCCTTATGTGAGGCATATACTTACCTCTTCTCCTCTGGGTCATTAATCTAAACTTTAGAACAGGAAAATCCATTATGTTCAATGCTTTTGAACAACTTCAGACTTCTCAGACGCCATTGATCGGCTCTGAAAGAGCTACTTTTAATAAGGGCAGTTAGCGTAGACAGGTTGCGTGTTGAGGTGTTTATTGTGAAGCCGTGGTTGTTGAATATTTTGGCGTGTCCGATTTGTAA
>JABXGU010000201.1 GCA_016550415.1 archaeon
CCATCTCTGTTGGATCGAGGAATTCACGGCGTGCCCCAATCATCGAGTCTGCGCTAAGTAGAATATAGCCGTAGCCCTCCTCTGCCAGATTTTCCTGTTTTTCCTTTGGCAAAATATCAGAAATCACGATTACGGGAATACCTGCTGCTTTTATGATTTCTCGAGCCTTTGCTGGTCCCTTAAGAGCTGCATTGGGACTTGGAATCAGGACTAATTGCGGTTTTTGAGCAACAAGAAGTTTAGCACTTTTTTCTGATACCGTTTCGTTCATCTTGGCGCCAGAACCAATTAGAACAACATCGAAGTTCTCCCTTTCAGCCCGTTCATCGAATAGTAATTCCAAGAGGGGAGAAGTTCCAATATTACCTAATTTCAAAACACCAAGAAGAAAAGGAGTTTCACTCAACCATCATCACCTTCCATAATTATTCATTAATGATACCAAGTTGATCAATAAGATACCTAGCAAGGATTAGCCAGATTCATGATGTTCAATGAGAAAAGTGTTTACTTTCTTAAAGAAAAGTTTCAAGACTACTCAAATAGTGATAGTAGGACTTTATCTATACTGTCAAATTTCACTATCAATTGGATAAAGTACTAGTGAGGTGCGCGTTTAGTCTTGGGAGATGCAATACGTCGAAGCTGATCCAATGCATCAGATGTGATATCCTCTTGGAGGAATTTATCAGCAGCTATCATCTCCTCAATGAGTGCTTGCCCACGTTCAGTGCGTACTAACACGGTGGACCATTTACGGGGTGTACCAGCTCCTCCCACTGAGATGTCAGCAAAGTCGGAGGCGAAATCAGTGCAATAATGACAGCTGGGTTCTACCCAATGTTGTGCCTCCTTCAGTGGTATCGTGAGTGTTTCTGTTTGTCCTTTGGGGTAGATTAGTAATTTGCCCTTAATATCCAGTTTGCGTAACTTTTCCAGTGGCACTCCTAATTCACCCGAGATTTTCTGTTCCATGAGCTGCTCAAAGTCAAAGGTCTCACTGCAAAAGAGGCCGATGGTCATAATTACTGCTCGATCCACCTTTTTCAATGGAGCCAAACGCATTCGTTGAATAGCTTGAACGTGACAGGGAGTACCCACCACAGCAATACGCTCCAGCTTACGCTCCTTCAAAGCTTCCTGTATAGCCACAAGATTCGATGACCTGGTGTATCGAGACTTGGTAGCCGCAATAATTTCCTCCCGAGTAGTAGCCACCATCGGTACTGGACGCCATGGATTATTAGAATCGACCCCAGAAACCACTGCACCTTGTATCTGTTCAGTCTCCAGTAAATGAATGAGAATCGCTGTAGCAATTCCACCGTCCTGCGCCCGTTTTCTAACCGATTCATCAGCATTTCGCAAAGCATAGGCCTTACGATAGACACCCAATGCTGGATCCCTCTCAGCACCTTCACCGAAAACCTGAGAATAGAGTGGACCATAGTCGTCAATCATACGAGGACACGACTTTGGACAAAAACCACATTGAGTACATTTACCCACAAGTGTGGGCTTTAGATTCTGCATTTCAACCGAACTTAAAGGACAGACAGCAACGCAAGCGCCACAGCTGCAACACTTTCCAGTATCGACTACTTTTGCCTGAAGAACTTCAAAGCCAATCTTTTCTTTGGACATCTTAAACCAGTCACCGTTTGACTTAATTCCAAACACACACAGAAGATCTCTGCATACTTAAACCTGATAGCCTAACTAAATTCTGTTATTAAACACCAATTGAAATCAGGACCAACGTCTCAGGGAGAATAATAATTTTTGTTACTATAGTTATAAACAATGTTCTAATCACGGAATTACTTTTCATGTTGAAGATTTCCTGTTTCATAATACTTTAGTGACCAACTTTGCGTAGGTGCTTAGATACGAGGTAGATTGAGTGCGAAGCTTTGCAGCTATTCTTTCAGTACTTGCAGTATTCTTGCTTCTTTGGAGTCCAGTTGGTCAATTTTCTGTATCAGTTAATTCAGTTCTAGAAGTAGTTCAGGGTGAACATTCGACAGTAGTTCCTTCGTGGGATTGGTCTTTTCAAAGTGACGATTTTTGTTGGGGGGCTGGTGTTGTGGAGAGGGATGATGGGAGTGTTATCGTTTTGGGCAACTCCCGTTTCATTGATGATTATTGGAATTATAGTCTGTGGCTTTGGTGTCTTGATGTTGATGGTGTTTTGCTTTGGAATCGGTGTGTGCCAGCATCTAATTTGAGGAGAGCTGAATCAATTCTTAACAGTGATGACGATGGGTGTTATGTTGCAGGTAGTCAAGGGATAGGTGAAAACTCATCTACATTTGTACTACGATTCAACTCTTCAGGACAATTGGACTGGAACGTCACTCTGAGCTGGACAGACTCAAGAACAGTGAGTGACGCCTGTCGATTAGCTGATGGCTCATTGATTCTTGCAGGGGATTGCTATGACCCAGAGTTTTCCTTCCAGCCATGGGTGGTGAAAATGAATGAATCAGGAGATATCCTCTGGAATCGAACCTACAAAGCCTTTCAAGATCTTGGTTCAGATATCATTACAGTAAAGCCAAGTATGGAAGGCGGAATCCTACTGGTGGGAGAGATATGGGATACTACTTATGGGTATGGACTGGCAATGGAAATTGACTCAAATGGTGATTTAGAGTGGGCATGGAGATTCGAAGAGAGAAACAGTGCCTTTTATGATATGGAAGAGTGCGAGAATGGTGATCTCCTTTTTGTGGGGTACTCCTACACCTTTTTACTGGGCACGGATGGTCAGATACTTGTAGTTAGAACGGATGGAAACAGGACCCAAATCTGGAGAGAAACCTACAATATCCCATTCTATGGGTGGGCAATAGCGCTAGAAAGATTAGATTCTGAAACCTACTTATTAGGTACGAATGAGGCAGGTAACTATCAAGTCGGATTTCTAATCCTTGATGATAATGGCGGGATAATCTATGGATTAGAACCAGATTTTGAATCTAGCTACCTATACGACATGATTGGATGCCGAGAGGGAGATATCTTGACAGTGGGAAGCCAAGGTACTGCCTTGTGGATTGCCCGATGGAAGAGAGAGAAAGCACCCACACCACCAATTCTTCTATTACAAGCAGTAGGAGCACTCACTGGTGATGTACTATTAACGTGGCAGCCTAGCCAAGATTCTGATGGGTACATTACACATTATCAACTACAGATCGCAACTCAAGGCGACTTCGCCAATATAATTTCAGAATTAGATATTTACGATAAAAGCATAAGACTAACGAATTTGATTGATGGCTGGTACTGGTTTCGAGTTAGGGCCATTGATGATCTAGGTGGAATCAGCCAGTGGAGCAATGATGTTGGTGTGCTACTTGACAGTGAGATGGCATTACAATTGATTCTTGGAGGGGCAAGTATAGTTACTATCATTGTATCTATCATCGCGGTAGTACTCTATACTGTCATCCAAATGAGAAGGCATAAAGCTGAGTGCGGATGAGCCCCTCACATCGTATAGCACTGCAAGATTAAGACTATCCCTTTCTGAACGAAAGAGAGTCTGCAGGTGAACTCTGAGTATTATGAAGATTGGCTAATTTTGGATGCAACATGAACAACACAGGTGACAGAACGGGAAACCATACAATATTTCTTTGTAAGGTCTACAGCCCTTTGTATCTTCGAGGCAGCTTCTTCATTGTTGACTGATATATGCATTGTAATGTGAATATTGGTGAAATGAAATCCACCGTCAGGATGCCGCTCCACAATACCTTTGCCCTCAACCTTGAAAGCTTCAACAGGCTGTTTCATCCTTTCAATAAATTCGCCAAAGGTAGTAATGTAACAGCCAGCAATTGAAGCAACAAATAGTTCTTGCGGTGAATAACGGTCACCCAGACCACCCCAGTATGGTGCAGAAGAGATAGGAAGCGAAGACTTACCTTCTAAGGCAAGCTCACCTTCATGACCACCAG
>JABXGU010000202.1 GCA_016550415.1 archaeon
ACGAATGTAAACGAGTGTTACGTAAAGATGGTCGTATTTGTGTTGTAGCCATGTCGAAAAAAGGGAAATCGAGCATGATGACGCAATTATATGAATGGTTTCACAGACTTTTCCCTTCACTTGTCGATTGTCGACCAATCTATGTTGCGAAATCTTTGACACAAGTTGGTTTCAAAATAATGGAAAGCATAGATCTATTCTTGTGGGGATTGCGAGGCGAAGCTGTTTTGGCAAGGAAAAACTCTTGATTGTCCCATCTAATGAAGTGAAACATTAAGGAACCCCAAATGAAATCAAGATAGCAGCCAAATATGGACCACTTTTTGTCTTTTCTTGAATAAGCAGATCCCTAATGATTCAAACACTAGCTTGAAGGGATGTTGTCGATGTTGCTGTTGCCCGGGGGGCAGGGAAAGCTAGATTGCTTTCCCTTTTCGTCGACGTAGAATAAGGTATAACACGATAGCTAAAATGACAACAATCACAATGACGATGGCTGCCATCAAGATCAGTTGGATAAGCTGTGAGGAAGTCACCATCAGAGTTACTGGCATAGTCATTTTCCAATAACCAAGTTCATCGTAAGCTTTGAAGTAATAAGCAATGTTACTAAGTTCTATCACATCCGATGCAGGAATCGTAGTGGAATAAATCCCTTCACCCTGATCTACCATAGCAAGAGATTGCCATGCACCTCCACTAACCTGATAGTAAAGTGTGACATTGTCAACACCAGCAACATCTGTAACTAAAGCTGAAATGGTAAGAGGCTGGCCTCCGACTGGAATTGAAGGCGTTACTGTTATTTGACTTATTTCAGGTCCATAGAAGTCAAGTTCTACCAGTGAGCCATTTAGCAACCATTCAAGTGCCTGTTCAATAAACACATCATTATCAACATACAGTAATGCGCCATAATCGTAGTCACTGAAGAAGGTGGTTCCACTAACCATAATCCGAGATCCATTTACAGTCTCCGTTGCAATAAGTGGAATCGAGTCACCGCCTACTTGATTGTTTGTGTTATCGTATACTACCACTGGTGGTGGCGAAACTACATTTATAGATTGGTAGCAGCTGGGATCTCCCATGACGATTTCAGTGATATTTTCGATATCAGTAAACCAGAGGCTGCACGGTGAGTACATACGGAAACCTGCAACATCATCAGTGATTCCAAAGGTTAAGGAACCAGATAACAAACTAGTAATGTCCACATACCAAGGTGCGTAAGCACCTGGGTCTCCTTCATAAACCGAGTCGTCATTCAATTGTATGTGACTGGAGCAATTCGCTAGTAGCCAGTCTAGAGTTTGTCGTTGAAACTGCTCTGCAGGAGTAGGATAATACGCTGGATCTCTGAAGTGCTCAGAATATGCAGCAACTAAAAGAGCACCTGTTTGGTTGACAACCCAATCTGCAATTACATCAGTTTCTTCAGCCGTGTAAGTCACTCCAATGGGTGGGGTGATTATCAGCAGATCCACACCATACAAATCGTCTGCTGTAAGTTCGTCTTCATTGACGATGACATTTATAGTCCACATGTTGAGTTGAGCTTTAAATGCCGTCAGCTCATTTGTAGTGGCCATTGTGTAGTAGTTATTATGACCTGCATCAATTAGTACATTATATGACACTGCTCCCGAAGGAATTATCGGAGCTTCCAGACCCTGTATGGCAGAATACCAAAGGTTTCGGAAACCAGTGACTGCCCGTTCCAATTGTGTCTCAATCATGTCATGAAATGTTGAATTTGAATCTAGTGGACTTGGTGATGGCATGTTTGAATTGGGATATAGAGTAACGCAATCATCATAATACTGATGAGCATATATTGCATTTTCAATCAAGTACTGCTTAGGATCCGCTACTTGTTGTGGAGCAGCAATTGTAAAACTAAATGTTCCAAGATGCTGGTTTATGTCATCTTCTAGTGTCCCATGTCCTGACCAGGTTTCATCCGTATGTATAGGTATGTTTGGGTCTGAGAAGTAATGAGCTAGCACTCCTGCTGCAAACATGCCTTTCTTCCACTCACCAATGGTGAAGTTGTTTAGTACATATCCATACCATTCCTCGACTGCCAGATGCGCAGTATGCAGACTAGGTTGATCTGGATAGTAGAGATGGTTATCCCAATCCTGCCATGCTTGATCGGGGGTAGTTGATCCGGATTTAATATAGCTAGAGAAGAATTCGAATGCTGTCTTCCAGTCTCCTGTGGGCATTTCCGCTATTGCTTGGTTGACCATCCACATATGTGTGGAAAGACCCCATGCTTGGGTCCTGGGTATGATTGGTGCAACCAAAAAGAGACTACATGTGAGTGCTGAAATCAACAGTATGACTTTGTAAGATTTTCTGTTCACCTTTCTTTTCACGCTCCATTCTGAAGACATTGCTTTTGGATGGGTCTCTTTAGCAACATCAGCCCAAAAATGTTACACTATTTGAAAAAAACCGTATCAGATTGGCTAACCTACACTACTTAACAAAAAGAAGTTTGATGAGCACAGAATAGTGACTATGCCATGAGGGTCTCTATACCTCTAAGGCGAAGGTAGCTAGCCTGGAGCCGCAAATCAGCTGCTGTTTTGGTGTCACCATTCTGTTCATGAATCTTGGCAATATGCTCTATTGCGTCAGCAGCTTGTGAGAAATTCTCTTTTGATAGGCTATTTTCAGCCTGTTTTTCGAAACATGCTATGGCCATGTTCTCATAGCGTCTTGGTGATTTCTTGGCCTGATATGCAGTTCTAGCTGCCCGTTGATAGAAAATACCTGCCGCATAAAAATCCTTTAGACTACGGTGTCTACTTGCTTCTTTCAAGTAACTACGTATCTTCAAGGCATAGAGTTCTGTTGTCAAGGCTCTCCACAGCCCAAGGCAATATTGCTAACTCGAGTCCTGCCCAAATATATACTATATTATCAAGTGAATAAGTGTTTCTTAAGCTTCTAAAATTCAGGAAAAAGTTGCTGAATAAGAACCGCTAGAAGATATATTGCAATCTTCTCTGAAAACACAAATAACTGAAATAATAAGAAATGCTCACTGTCAATATTGTTTTTTGTTTCAATCTTAAGCTTATATTGTCCTGTTCTTTTTTTAGAAAAAAAAGAAAAAATAATTCTATTTTTTTTCTTATCCAAAAGAACTAAATGTCTGCAAATTAATGAATTTGCGATGAAGGGGATAAGACAAGCAGTTTGTGCCCATGCAGATGCCTTGAGAAATTATGTTCATATTCTCGTAAGTGTAGATCCAGGAATATATAGTGGTAATCAGATGGACACAATTTTTAGTCAACCAGATAAATTCGTTCGAATTGAAACTGAATGGATAAGATCACTTCATGAAGTCCTGAATCTTATCCAAGAGTATCTAAGTCTCATTGAGAGCTGGGTAAATCATGTCCGTGGACTAGGTCGGAACCTGCATATTTCTGATGTTGAATTTTCAGAGGTTGAACAGTGGGAGAAAAAAACTAGAGGCATCTTGAAGAATAAAGAATTTGATAAAGAATATCTAGAATGGGTCGCTACTGACGCATCACAAGAATTGGATCGTATTTGTGCAGCAAGTCAAGCACTCATCGATAAGGAACCGCGACTAATAGAACTAACAAGCAAATTTGGGGGTCCCTTTCTCTCACAAGTACAGCAAATTACAGAAATATGGACTGAATCTAGTATACAAGATTTCCAAAGACTCTTGATTGGTATTCTACAGAAATTTTTTGATGCTAA
>JABXGU010000203.1 GCA_016550415.1 archaeon
AGGCTGATGCAGATGAGAAGATAATCAGGATATAGAGAAGCAGACCACTCTACCAGAGTGCACTACAAATTAGAAAAAAAAGAAGATGATGAGCAATAGTGGGAAAGTTACAACCTGAATTTCTTACATCATAGGATCCACTAGCTCATTTGCTGGGCTTTTCTGAGCGTAAGGGAAGCCTACGATGTTTGCGATAGATTGCATATAACGCGAACCCAATCAAGAACCAGAGAGTACCGCCCATTAGCCCATAGGGTTTGAATAATACTACAATTAGCCAAACCGCAAAGCATGAGATGAAGCCTATAACTGCATTAATTGGCACTTCAGCACTCTTACCATCTTTCCATGGAATCTTTAGAGTACCTGGAGTACGCCAAGGACGTACATCATCAGGATGACTATTCCTTAGTTGAATCATTGAGAGATTGACCATCATATAGGAAATAAGGGCTCCAAATGAGTACAAATCCACGAGAAGGGAGAGGTTACCTAGAAATGCTAAACCAATGCCAATAGCTGTGAAGAGGATAATGCTACGGTGAGGCGTACGGTATTTGGGATGGAGTTTATTGAACCATTGGGGAAGGAGATTCGAACGACTCATCTCATAAGTTACCCGGCTGACTCCAATAATGCCAGAGTTTGCACTGACATAACATATTGTGATACCAATGAATGCAATGAAAGGAGCTAAAATAAAGGCAAAGGGAAGAGCTGAAGCTAGAACTGCCATGGGATCAGCAGTACCACTAGCAAGTATCTGAACAGGAACAACACCAACTGCTAGGACGGACACTATGACTGAGAAGAAGATTATACAACCTATGAGGAGAAGAGTGGTGCGGGGAATGGTGCGACCAGGATTCTTCGTTTCTTCAGCAGCTTGAGAGATAGATTCGAGCCCAATGAAACTGACAGTAGCAACACTGATGGCGTGTAAGAAATTCCCAGTGCTAGGTGCAACACCCCATTGTATCTGCCCCACCATGTATGCCCAACTCCAAACAGTCGAGAAACCCAAAAGAAGAACAATAACCAAGCCAAATAATCCAAGAACCACAAAAACGATGTTCAAAGAAGCACTCTCCCGTATCCCAATATAGTTGAGAACAATAAGAATACTCACAAGTATTGCTGAAACAACACCCATAACACTAACCGGAATGAAACCAAAAATCAGAATGTAAGATTGGAGAAAAGGAAAGAAATAGGAAAGATAACCAATTGAAATAAGGGCAAAGAGGGGAATATCCACAACATAATCCAACAACAGTCCCCATCCTGCAACGAATCCTGCTGGATCTCCGAAGGCTTTTCTTGAGTAGATGGCTCCTCCGCCTGCGACGGGATATGCGGAGGCTAGTTCGGCGTAGCTGAGTCCTGTGCAAGCATATAGGATGGAGGCTATTAGAAATGCGAGTGGTGCTGCTCCTGCTGCCCATAATACGACTACGCCCAAGGCTAGAAAGATGTCTGCGCCTACATCGGCGTATCCTAGGCTGAAGCTGCCCCAGAATCCAAGGCTCCTAACGAGGGTGACCTCTCCATCTACCTGAAGTTTGGCGGTAGAATTCTTGCTTTTTCTGTTTGGAGAATTCAGAGTTTTTGAGTGTGAATCTGGTGTCATTGATTGTCACTTCTCTTGTTCAGTTTTTGCGTAGGCTAGTTAGGGTGCGAAGGTGAGTACTACAGCGGCTTTTGATCGTGAGGCTATTTTGAAGGAAACTCGCCCTAGGATTCTTTGGAATCTACGGGGTTTACGCTGAGCACCGAGAACGATGAGGTCAACGTCTTCTTTGGCAGCCATTTCTACTGTTGCGTCTCCAATTTTTCTGGCAGCGACATGTTTTGGTGTCACCTTTAGTCCTGTTTTAGTAGTGAAATCTGAGACATCCTTGAGAAAGACTTCTTGGTCATGCAGACATTCTTCAGAGTCTGCGGCGGTGAGGGAGACCACCATTGGTAGAAGTGTTACATGAAGAGCAATCAATTCTGCGCTTTTAGCAGCTGAACTCTTTTTCAGGGCAGCAGCAAAACGGAGGGCGGCAATATCCTTAGTTGTGTCATCAATGGGGAGGAGTATCTTTTTGATGACAGGTTCTTGATGTCTTGCAAAGTCTTCAAGCCATGAGGCAACAACAATTGTGGGTATCTTGCTTTTGCTTACAACACGGCGTGAAGTTGACCCTAAGAGCTGCTTATAGATGGGTTTACACGCTGCAGACATAAGGATGAGATCGCATTCCTCTTTGTGTGCCGCATTCAGAATTGCATCGGATGCACGGTATCGCTTGACAAGAGTGGTTTCATAGGGGACATTCAATAACATGGATATTGACTTGACATGACCGGTTAGACGGTCAAGCCAGAATTCTTGTGTTTTTACCAGAGTTTCCTTACAATGTAGAACTGATACAGTTGCTCTGGAATATTCTGCCAAATAGAATGCTAAGTTTATGGCGTTGATTTCTGCGGGAAAACCCTGCAATGGTAGGAGAATTCGTTTCATTACTGGCTCTTCCCAGTCTGATGCAAAAAGGAAACTCATAGTCAATACCCTCGTATGGTAGACGTGGGTCATATTGAGATTCTGAAAAAGATTTTGGTGGCGTTTAAAAGACAAATATGTTCCCGGTCGTGACAATATCTCAGAGGGAGAAAAATAGACTAAAAAATTTAAAACCATTACTTTGATGGAGTTGCTTTTGTTATTCGAGGTAGCTGAGAAATTCGTCGGTTTCTTGACCCTCGTCTATGAGGACAATAAATTGTGCACCTGCACGTTCAGTGTCGTATCTTCGTGCAATTAGCATACCGTGGAATTTCTCGAAGGAGCTGGAAGCTTTGCCACGCCAGATAAATATGTGTTCAAAGGCGTCCAGCAGGTAGACATCATCTGATGTTAAACTGGATCGCGTTCTAGGCACCTCGACAAAGAGGGTTATGCCACCAGTGATGTGAAGACGGAAAAGTTTGTATTCGTGCTTTTCAAGGACCACCTTCTTCAAAATGCCTTCTGTATCCCGGTCGGTGACACGAATGGAGCCTCCAAAAAGAGCTAGAAATTCTGGGGGCTCATTTCCAGGTTCTACTGTGACTAGGCGAGCTGCACCCTTTCGGGCTTGATCACGCCACACTGATGTAACTGCGCCAATAAAACGCTCATCAGGTGAAGCGCCTTTTCCGCACCATAGGTAGATGGTTGCCTGAGTATCCACTAGATAACAATCACCATTGCCAAATTCATTCATCATATCCTCAGGTACTCTGACAAGTTGGCCCTTCTGGATATGGAATTTCTCAAATTCTGCCATTTCTTTTTTCGCTCCTTATTTTGCTTAAACTGCCTTACACTTGAATTTGCACTAAATTAGTCTCTAATTTGGATTGGATGTTACACTAGAACAACTTTATTACTTTTCTATTAATTGATATTAAAAATAAATGTTTATTGAAAATTCCTTTTCAGCCATTTATTCACCATATCTCAAGTTCCTCGATTTAACTTGGAATATTTTGCTTTGGAAATTACTGCAAGGATTATGTAATAACATCTTCTGAGTGCTCTAAAAAAAGAGGGAAAGGAAGGAAACAAGATTAGTGTTTCCTTCGTGTATTTTGTCGGCGAGCCAGTACACCAATACCTAGTGCACTCATTAGTCCGAAGACGATGGCAGCGAGTGGGAAGCCTGGAATTGGCTGTGGTTCTTGTACTACATCGAAACTAGCTGTTAGACTATTTCCTGCTGCGTCAGTAACGGTTACTTCTAACCCGTATGTTCCAGCAACTAGAGTGCCTATGCTAGTTATAACTCCTTGATTACTAATGCTGAAATTCGTTGTATCATTGATTGCCCAGTTAGAGATACCGGAGAGAAGATCAGATGCATTCAAATCATAACTGAAGGACCCGCCTCCAGGCACTGTCTGATCAGTAGGTGTTTGATCCCAAGTGGGCAAAACAGTGTCTATTTTGAATGGACCAATATGGAAGACCGTTGTATTCCAGTTCCCAGCACCATCGACGGTGATTATGTGCAGGTACCAACTGTCTCCATCAACCAATACAGAACTGGTAGTATTAGGATCAATGGTGTCTATGACCTGAGAAGGTATACCAATAGGATTAGTTGACCAGAAAAGACCAAACCCAACTACCCCACTTCCTGCACCATCAGTAGCACCTGACCATTCGACAAAGATGGTATTATCGTTTGACCAGATATTATAGGTTGGATTCGATGAAAAGGAGCTTGGGTTGCTGGGATCAGTAGTATCTATTTTGAACGGACCAACGGAGTATTCTGTATCTGCCCAGTTTCCTGCATTATCAGCTGTTCGAATATGGAGATACCAGATTCCATCCGCCAGTGCAGAACTAGTTGTATAAGTGTTAGTTGTATCAATGACGGCAGAAGGAAGACCAGATGGGTTATTGGACCAGAAGAGACCATATCCAGCTACACCACTGCCTGAGCCATCAGCAGCACCTGACCAAGACACATAAATTGTGTTATCCGTGGTCCATACATCGACCGTAGGAGAAGAACCATAACTGGTGGGATTGGTTGGGTCAAGGTTATCAGTACTCTTAGTCATTTGAGTTGTTGTATACACACCGTTATTGTTGCTCTCGTCGAGTTCTGTTACATCACTACCGCTGTCGATTATCCAGCCAATGTAATAGTTCCCAGATGATAGACCAGCTGGGA
>JABXGU010000204.1 GCA_016550415.1 archaeon
CTTGGATTTCGATGGCGGCAAATTATCCACCTATCAAAGGCAATATATGGAGAGGCGACTGATTCCCCAATCTCTTCTCATTATAAAATTCTCAAAACTTGTAATAAGTGTCTTTCGTTAAAGAGCCTGCTTTTCGTGCGTAAATTGCGGAAACAGGAAGAGGGGACAGGAGAGTCCTGTAATTAATCGAGGAGTGATTTCAGATGGAGTTTGTGTTTTCCAAGTTTGCCTTTGAAATTAACCGCTGTGACCTTGACTAGCCCTGGGACCTGAACGGCTGCTTGTAAAGCTGCACCCATACCATCAAGGACTTTATTTTTACTAAGACAGTTTAGAACTATTTCAAGCACGCTAGTCACGCCATCGGGAACAAGAGTGTTTGGAACATGCTCACGAAGAGTGGGACAAAGGCGAACATTAGTTGACGCTTTGAGAAAATCGTATTTAGAGCCGACTTGGCTGCCACTCCGACAAATACCACCTGGAAAAGGCGCTACACACCCTTCGACTCCATGGATGGCTTCAACAGCGTTTTCGGCTGCTTTGAGTGTTGCTTTGGGGGTTTTTCCCATTAGAATGAGATTTCCGCCACCTACGCCTTTTTTGATTCCGAATTTTTCTTCGATAACAAATTCGCCTTCAATGACAGGAATCCGCCAGGCCAATAGTTTATCCCCGACTCGTTTTCGATCTTCAAAACCATCACCGAAGTAACGCAGTTGATTCCCAACATCAACCCATTCGTCGGCATCATCCAATGCGTTGTAAACGTTGGTGGTTGGGCAAGTCAGGATGCATTGTCCTGTTCGTTTTCGAAGCTGTTTTGCCAAATCCTTTGACTTTAAGGCAGCAAAAAGTAGTGTGATTCCCGGACGTTTATCAGGTGTTTCGGTTTTTGGGATAAGCCGATCGATACCCGCTTCAACTTTGCATTCAATCACTGAGGTGGCAAAGCCTGCCGCTGAGTTAGCACAGATGGTTGCCCATTTCGCCGTTTCGGCAGTCATCAGAATACGGGCTACTTGCATATCGAAGGCTTCAGCGAAGGTATCTTCGATTTCTACTCCATTCAGTTCCATTGTTTAAACCCCGAACCAGAGTCGTTATGTTTGATAATAACGTTACCGTATACCCTAAGTTTATTTTAATTTTCCATCGCATGTTTAATGACAGACTCCACTGCGTCAATTGGTATACCGTCTGTCATCTTGAAATTAATGCTGGCCTTTCCAGTTTTCACTGTTGGATACCTTGCTTTGAATTGAGCAATGTGGTCCGTATTGTTAGTATAGATTGAGACACCATCTTTCCAATAGCCTAACGCCACCCACCTGGATTCAATTCGGTAGGTGGGGATTTTGTAGGAGAGACGAATATTTGCAGCAGGGTAAAGCCGCAATATGATTGACTGCAACCTCTTGAAAAGCTCCTGCCTTTCATCAGTCACTGCTTCAATATAATTGTCAATTTCAGCATTCATTGTTTCATACGCCGATTCATTTGTTGTTTTATCGCTGCTTATTTATGGGTAATCATAAATATCCTAAAACCGCTTAAGGTAGTTTCACATCCGCGAATATACCTTTTCAAGCCTGAAGCAAAGTGAATGGAGCGAAAAAGATGCCCACCTCAAAACTTGTGCTAACTCCCACCCTTGATCCTAAGGAGAAAATTCCACTTGATTTGAAAACCGTTTCTCCAGATATTCTAGCCGGAAAAACGCTGGAGAAAATCAAGAAGATTAAAGTCTGGCAAGGAAACCGACAGAGCACTCTTGGCAAATTCTTCGAAGTGGGTGGGAAACCTGACAAAACCCCTGAGAAGACTATGATTGAGGTTGCATCACATATACCCCAAGTGCGCCACCTTGGGCAAGATATGACCGCAGGAACCATCATTGTCAAAGGAAATGTGGGTATGCACCTTGGAGCCCGAATGAAAGGCGGTATGATCGAGGTTAAGGGGAACGCAGATCATTGGCTCGGGGCGGAGATGTCAGGTGGACTTATTCGCGTCACAGGAAACGTTGGAGATAAAGCCGCGTCTTCCTATCTGGGAAGTAAATACGGAATGAATGGAGGCAGTCTCCACATCAAAGGGAATGCAGGTCATGAACTCGGAATGGGTATGCGCCGAGGAATCATTGTGGTCGACGGTGATACTGCATCCTATACCGGTACTAGGATGCTAGCAGGGACCATTATTGTTCGAGGGCAATTAGGCGATCGGGCAGGTGCAGCAATGGGATATAAGGGGACAATCATCGCGTTAGGAAAAGCGCGCCCACCCATGCCGACACACCTGTATAATGGCGAATATTCTAACATGGTAATTTTGCGACTTCTCATGGACGCCATTGAATCTGAAATGCCTAAGGTTACTTTCACTGAAAAGGAACGCGTTGGACCCTATATTCGATTCACGGGTGATTTTGGTTCCGGTGGTCGTGGAGAGTTGCTCTTCTTAAAATCCTCGAACACCCATCTTGAGGTCGGCAATAATGACGGGTAAGAAACAGCCTAGTGTTAACAAATTAGCTATGCCGTTAGTTAAGCGTCTTCTTAGCGAGAAAGATATGCTTCATGTAAAGGTGCACAAAACCAAAGGAAAAGCGACAATCATCGATTGTGGTATCGACGTGCCTGGGACCATGGAGGCGGGAAGACTTCTTGCTGAGGTTTGTATGGGTGGTCTCGGAAAAGTCTCCCTTGAAACCAGCCTCATAGGCGGATCGATTTTTCCTGCAGCCCGAGTAACCAGCGATAATGCCGCCCTTGCATGTATCGGATCACAAGCTGCTGGCTGGAATGTTCAAGTCGAAGGTTTTTTTGCTCTCGGATCTGGCCCCGCCCGAGCCACCGCTCGAGTTGAAAGTAAACTCTTTGACAAGCTAGAGTACAGAGATAATCATAGAGAAGCTGTTCTTGTTTTAGAAACTCGAACAATTCCAAATCCTGCTGTCTGTGAACACATTGCCGACACGTGTAAAATCGATGAAAAAGATCTCTACTTACTTGTAGCCCCCACCGCTAGTATAGCAGGTTCAGTGCAAATTGCTGCACGTATTGTTGAAACAGGAATACATAAACTCAAAATTCTTGGATACGACTTTCGCAAGGTTCTCAGCGGAATCGGCGTGTGTCCAATCGTTCCAGTCGCTCGAAAGGACATGCGAGCCATGGGTATCACAAATGATGCTATTCTGATGATGGGTGAAACATTCCTCTTCATCCAATCCACGGAGGAAGATGGATTGGCAGATCTCATTGCGAAGGCGCCTTCATCAACTTCTTCAGATTACGGGAAACCCTTCTACCAAATCTTCAAGGATGCCAAAGGGGACTTTTACAAGATAGATAAAATGCTCTTTGCACCTGCCCATATTACAGTCAATGATTTACAGACAGGACAATACCATACTGCCGGAAATTTGGATCCGCAACTATTTTTGGAAGCCTTGGCAACAACTTTGAAGTGATTTATTAACAATCAACTATGCAAGGATTGTAAGATTAAAGTTGGCAGTCATAAAAACAATTACAACTGATGAAGCGAAAACTACAGATACCAAGGAACTTATGAAAAAGTTGTCAACTAGCCCAACTGGTCTGTCTTCTGAGGAAGCGTCCAAGCGTTTAGAGGTTTTTGGTCCAAACGAAATATTAGAGAAGAAAAAAAATCCGCTTCTAAAATTCCTAGGCTACTTCTGGGGACCCATACCCTGGATGATTGAAGCAGCCGCAATCTTATCGGCTATCATACAACATTGGGAAGATTTCATAGTGATCCTTGCCATGTTGATGATTAACGCAGTTGTGGGGTTCTGGCAAGAAAAGAAAGCGGATGATACCATTGAGCTATTAAAACAGAAATTAGCTACTCAGGCTAAAGTACTAAGGAATGGAAAATGGATTGACATTCTGGCTCAAGAGCTGGTACCAGGCGATATCGTTCGAATTCGACTTGGTGATATGATCCCGGCTGACTTGAAGCTCACAGAAGGGGACTATTTACAGACCGATGAATCTGTTTTAACCGGTGAATCACTTCCTGTGGAAAAAAAGGTGGAAGATGTTGCCTATTCAGGATCTATTGTTCGACAGGGCGAAATGAATGGACTCGTTATCACAACTGGGATGCAGACTTACTTTGGCAAAACTGCACAACTCGTAGAGAAAGCAAAAACCCGCAGTC
>JABXGU010000205.1 GCA_016550415.1 archaeon
ACCAGGAGACGAACTCCAATTTGGATCAGTCCAGATCACTGCGTTCTTTATGTATACCTTCGATGTTGGTGGGGGAGAAGCGAGCCATCCAATTGAAGAGAACTGGACAAGTTACATCATTGAAATCGGAGGAGTAACCTTCTTTCACGCTGGGGATTCGAAGAATATCCCTGAATACGGTGAACTGCAGGGCACAATTGATGTAGCGCTTCTGCCTTTAGGCCCAGGGTGCCAGACGATGTACAACGAAGAAGTTGTCGAAGCCCTTGAAGTCATTCAGCCCCGTTACTTCGTCCCCATCCACTACGCAGAAGGAGCCAACATCGAGTGGATCAATACCTATGCCGCCCAATGTACAATGTGTCAAATTGTAAATCTCGCCTATTGGCAGCCTACAATATTTCTCCCAGCATAAATGCAAGACACTAGACTTTAACGCTTAAAGGAGCGAACCGTCTATCGTGACTTGGCGATTGTATGGTCCTATTATGGCATGTGCTATTTGATGGATCCAAACCTGGTCCCGATGGTGATTATACACTCCATTTTGTTGATGTTTCTGAACTCATGCAGCCTGACGATTATTTTACACTCACACCCAAATATGTCGATAACCTTCGCAGACTCATTGGATCGGAATTGAATTACAGCATCATTGGCAACATCAAAACTATTCAGGCACCTGATGGTAAAGATTGGTCTTCAAAAGAATGTTGGGCGCTCATGGGTCTTTACTCCATTGACCAGTATCAGGACTTTTCGATGGGTGTTCTCACCTGTAAACGTTCAGACAATGATTGGAAGTTGTTGGGTTTTCACCCACCAAATATCATTCAATTTCCGTTTATCAACAAGAACTTCGTTCTCAACTATGGGCAAGCCTTCACCCAGCACCCAGACAAATTCATTGGCGTTCATGTCATAACCCCAATCCGATAATCAAAAGAAACTGAATTATAATTGAATTCCTCGGCATTCCAAAAGCTTATATCATAGAATAAGAGGATGTTCTCATTACTTGAGAATACTTCTGATTGTACAGCCTCTTTATCATATGGATGGAGAACAGCATGGAACAACCGGAGCCAGATCGCAAAACCTTTAGTAGCTATCTGATTTTCTGGGGAGGCCAACTAGCCTCGCTAGCAGGTACAAATATTGTTAATTTCAGCCTCACCTGGTGGATTACAATCCAAACAGGAAGTGCATTCTTTCTGGGGATATCCGCCTTTTTCGGGTTTGGCAGCTTTATCCTGATCACTCCAATTGCAGGAGTTCTCGTCGACCGATGGTCTCGGAAGAAAGTCATTATCGTCGCCGATAGCTTACTAGCCTTACTGAGTTTTGTTTTAGTTATACTCTTCTTTATTGGAATAGCGAATATTATCCATGTACTCATTCTGCAGCTAATTGGAGGAATGGTGGGAGCCTTCCATGCAATGGCTGTTCAGGCAATAATCCCCATCATGGTTCCCCGAAAGCACCTAACCCGCATGAACAGTCTGAACCTATTTGCCACGGCCTTCATCCAGACGATTGGCCCCGCAATTGGAGCCCTTGTGTTCCTCATCTTCCTCGGAGATATGGCCCGTATCCTCTTCATTGATATTGGCACTTACCTAATTGCCATTATCCCTGCCATCCTTGTCACAATCCCATCGGTACGCATGATGAAGATTGTTATGGAGAAACCCTCTTTTAGACGAGAGTTATCTGAAGGCTTATCGTTCATCCGAACTCGTTCGGGACTCCTAACCCTCCTGACCCTCTTCGCCATAACAAACTTTTTACTACCCCCTATTTTCATCCTACTTCCCCTCTTTAGCACAACCATTCTGGCATTGGGCGATCTTAATCTTGCAGTAATTTATCTAGCCACTCTATTGTCTCTGCAGAGCGGTAGTATGATGGTAGCCTCGGCTGTCATGATGGTTTGGGGAGGATTCAAACGAAATATCATTGGAGTCTTTTTAGGCATCTTCTGTGGTGCTTTTGGGATGATTATTATTGCATTGACCCCACCTGGCATTTTTTGGGTTGCGGCGTTTGGCGTTGTCTTAATTGGTTTCACCCTGCCAATTGCGAATGTGTCTAGTCAGACAATCTGGCAAAAGGTGGTGCCACCAGAGAAACTAGGTCGGGTCTTTTCAGTGCGCACTACAATTGCTCAATTCACTGCACCCTTCGCGTTTCTAGTCGCTGGAATTTTAGCGGAACTGTTTTCAATTCCTTTGATATTCATAGTATTTGGCTCTATACTTGTCACAGTGTTGATTCTAGCGTGGATGTTCACAAATTTACCCCATGTTGAAAAGCACCTCGAAAAGGATGATCTCGAATATATAAAGAATCAAAGCATTTCTGAAAAAAACCAAGTAATTGAAAGTGAATGACTAGTGTTAACATGCTTTGCGATATCTGGAATATTTCATGACTCTTTCAATTGAGGTACAAAAGTTATAGGCAGGGAATACGCGGGTTGAGGTATGACAGAATTTCTCAACGTATCAGTCCAGAACGGTCAATTGGTTCCCTTGGGATATGAAAAAATAGAAACAGCCATTGATGACGTCAAATTCGAAGGAAACTCGGGACGTCTTGCCGTCTCGGATATCCGCATCGTCTGGTATAAACTTGAGAAACAAAAAGGAGGCGGACTGTTAGGTGGATTCGCCAAAGCCTTCGCAGTGGGGGTTGCTGGATCCGTTGCTGCGGGTGCGGCTCGTCGCCATGGTGGCTTTGCAGGTCGGGCGATTGGACGAGGAATTAGTCATGCAACCCATGCTACAGCGACAGCTATTGTCCTCGATACGATTTCGACTAATCAAATGGTTGCGCGGGGAGAAGGCGGCGTTGCAGAGTCGCTTGCTGTGCCTTTGATGGTCATTGACAATATCGATAGCCCCCAAAACAAACTCGTCATTACATTAACTAGTGGAGAAGACATACAGTTCGAAAGTAAAAAGCCCCAGATGTTTGCTGTAATTGAGGCTCAAATCGAAGCAGCGAAGGTCAAGAATAAATGCCCTTTCTGTGGAGCATCCATCCCTGCTGGAGATACACATTGCCCCCATTGTGCTGCCCCAGTAACGAGTGGTGCACCAAGTTCATCGAGCCCGGTACAACCAGTAACTGGTCCGGCTATGATGCCCGGTGGCATGCCGGCCATTCCCCAAGTTCAATGTCCACATTGTCAAAAGACTGTTCCAATTAGTGAACGTTGCACCCAATGTGGAAAGGAACTAATTGTCCATTGTTCCAAATGCGATTCTGAGTACCCATTGTTTATGTTTCAGGGTAACTTTTGTCCAAAATGTGGCAATAAAATCCGTTAGAACGCACTAAAATGAGTTCAAAATGGTTCTATTGCGCATCTTGAAGAATTCAATAAAAAGCCAGCGATTTTTTCTCACCGATACAATTTTTTATACGAGTTTCTTTAGTCAGCGGTAAGCAGTTGGCGATTCGAATCTTCCAGCGGGAATCGTCTATCCTACTGCATAAAAAATCGAACTATAGTGAGATTTGAGAAAATGAACCATAAAATTATGAAAATGAGT
>JABXGU010000206.1 GCA_016550415.1 archaeon
ACAGCAGCAAAAGACCGAGTCGCTATTATTGGAATTGGCCAAACAAAATTTGGCGAACTGTGGGAGAAGAGTATTAGGCGTATCACTCTCACAGCTGCAACTCCTTGTCTTGCAGATGCAGGTGTAAAAGGCGAAGACATTGACGCACTCTATGTCAGCAACACATCCACCAGTTCATTCATTCAACAAGAACATCAAGCAGCCATGGCAGCAGATTCAGGAGGACTACTACCCATTCCATCCACTGAAGTAGAAGCTGCCTGTGCCAGTGGAGGTGTCGCTGTACGCCATGCCTATTTGGCTATTAAATCAGGTGAACATGATGTTGTCATGGTCATTGGCTGCGAGAAGATGAGTGATATATCAGAAACAAAGATTGCAGAAACATTACTAGGAGCCTCAGACCGAGAATGGGAGGGGCAAATGGGTGCAACCTTCCCAGCACTCTTTGCGCTTATCGCCCGTCGTCACATGCATCATTATGGTACTACTGAAGAGCAACTTGCTGCAGCAGCTGTTAAAGCCCATGCAAATGCGATTGACAATCCATATGCTCAATTTCGCTTCAAAGTAACCAAAGAACAAGTACTTCAAAGTCCTATTGTTGCTGATCCCCTTCACGTTTTAAACTGTGCTCC
The DNA here is from genome assembly GCA_016550415.1 of archaeon. The sequence goes on from JABXGU010000206.1 coordinate 639, forward strand.
AATCTCTGACGGAGCAGCAGCATTGATTCTCTGTCGTGGAGACATTGTTGAAAAATTCCGTGGAGTGCCCGTTTGGATCGAAGCTTCAACACAAGCTTCTGATACTCTGGCTTTGCATAGCCGTCCACACATTACAACCTTCCGAGCCGTCAAAAGTGCCGCGAAAAAAGCCTATGAAAAAATCGGTATCACCCATGAGGACATAGATGTCGCTGAGGTTCATGATTCCTTCAGTATCGGTGAAATTGTTGCCACGGAAGACCTCAATTTCGTTGAGAAAGGAAAAGGAGGTCCAGCTATGGAGGAAGGCTATTTTGATAGGAAAGGCACTATTCCTACAAATGTCAGTGGTGGGCTAAAGGCAAGGGGACATCCGGTGGGTGCAACGGGTATTGCTCAGATTGTAGAGTTATCTGAACATCTGCGGGGAACTGCTGGTTCACGTCAAGTTAAGGGAGCTAAGACTGGGTTGTCTTTGAACCTTGGTGGAACTGGATCGACAGCAGTCATACATATTCTAAGAAATGAATGAGAAATCAAGGAAGGTAAGAATAAATGTCAGATCAAAGTGTGCCGATGCTTTGGCGTCGTATCAAACACGTTTACAATTTGGTGGGTCGTCACTGTCGCAACTGCGATACTAAATATTTCCCGCCAGTACCTCTTTGCACTAAATGCCGAAGGAAAAGTGATCTCATTGACTTCCAACTATCTGGTCTCGGTAAAATATATTCATACACTATTGTCAAGGATCCCCCTTCCGGCTTCAAGGATTTAGCACCCTATGTTCTAGCGATTGTACGTCTTGACGAAGGACCACTCGTTCTTTCTCAGATTGTAGACGTCGACCAAGATAATTTAAAAATTGGGATGAGCGTCCAAGTTGCCTTTCGCCGCATTGGTGATGCTGGACGAGCCGGAGTACTCAGGTATGCATACAAGTTCAGACCCTTACCTGAGTATGCTACAGGACATATCATTGCATCAGTCGAAGGAGAAGAAGGAGTACAGCACATCGAAGTTTCTGTAAAAGAAAGGCGAAGACAGTCGGTTAAACGAGTTTTGAAGGAAGCTGTGGCAAAAGTTCGTCGCAGGAAGAGAAAAGAGGAAAAAAGTAGTAAGCAGAGTTAAGACACAAGCTTCCATTATCTACTCAAAAAAATAACAAGCCATTTATAATTAGGAAGGGAGATTTGTCTCACCTGTCATCAAGGTGGTTTTTAGGTGGCGCAACAAAAAAAGGCATGCTCATGTAAATCAATACTTATTCCCTTCATCTGCCTCCTAATATTGAGCATGATGATAACAGTAATCCCTTGGGTACAACCTAACGGAGGTTTATGGCAGGATATTAGCTGGGCCAATTTTCCACCATACGCAGAAGAAGAGTTACCAGGACTTGACGGTAACATTCACATCGCTCGGGATGCTTGGGGTGTACCACATATTTTCGCAACCAGCACCAAGGATATGTATCTAGCTTGTGGCTATGTCCATGCTCAGGACCGCCTATTTCAAATGGATTTGTACAGACGCCTTGCACAAGGTCGACTTTCTGAAATATTCGGATCAAGTTACCTTGATATGGACATCCTATATCGTACTCTTGACCTAGAGGAAGTGGCAGAAGAGTCGTTTGACCTTCTCTCATCTGACGCAAAGGAATTACTGGAAAGTTATGCAAAAGGTGTCAATCACTACCTAGACAACATTGGTTTCAAAGTTCCGATGGAAATTCGGGTACTCGGCTATTTTCCTGATTCATGGTCAGCCCAAGACACTCTCTGTATCGAACGATTTCTAGCTTGGACATTCTCTAGCGTCAACACTTTCTTGGATCTCGATATGTCTGGACTCATTGATGCATTCGGTGAATCCACGGTATGGAATGAACTATTCCCAGACACACATTACAATGACCTGCCCATTACTCCCTCTCCAGTTATAGAAACATTTGTCACAAATTCGAAAGAATATGATATGCTCCTTGAAGCTGCTCTTTCACTTGCATCAGATTACGCACAACTTAATGAAATGAGTCCTGTCCCCTCTATAATTGGAGGAAGTAACAGTTGGGTGGTGAATGGTAGTAGAACCATATCAGGTGCACCCCTTTTATGCAGTGACCCTCACCTCACCCTCTCCCTTCCCTCATTTTGGTATGAAGTGCATTTGGTAGGTCCCAACGATAACATACAAGGAATTACACTTCCTGGGTTCCCATTCATTATGAGTGGTCACAACACCAACATTGCCTGGGGCTTTACGACAATGCAATCTGACGTATCAGATTTCTACTATTACAAGTGGAACACCAATGAACCAGACCAGTATTGGTGGGATGGCAGTTGGTGCAATATCACAAAAAAGGGAACAACCATCTATGTAAATGAGATAGGCTCCATTTCAACAGAATCAGTTACCATAAAATCAACAGTACATGGTCCACTCTTCGAAGAGGCACAAGGTGACTTTGCATTAAAATGGATAGGAATGAATAGTTCACAAAGTGCTGAAGCCTACTTGCATATCTCCCAAGCTAGTAATTATTCATCATTCTGTAATGCGCTCGAGTTTCTTCAGTGCCCAGACTTGAACTTCATTTATTCTGATATAAATGGGAACATTGCCTACCACGCCACTGGTGCCCATCCAATTCGTGCATCTGGTGATGGACCAAGCATCCTTAACGGGTCAACTGGTACCCATGAATGGTCAGGCTTTATCCCCTTTAACGAATTACCTCACAGCTTAAATCCATCAACAGGTTACCTTGTTGCAGCCAATAATCGTCCAGTCAATTCAAGCTATCCCTATTATTTAGGGTATAATTTTGCTCCAGCCCATCGTGCACAGCGCATCACCCAACTCCTAAACTCATCGACCAGCCATTCCATTTCTGATATGAAAAAGATACAACTAGACACCTACTCCCTTCAAGCTGCTGCCATAAAGGACATTGTAGCTGACACTATACTTGGATTGATATCTGCTTCTGAAAAGCCAATTGCCCACGCAGCCGCCACCCATCTTAAAAATTGGGACTGCCATATGACAACAGACAGTATTGGCGCTACAATCTGGACCAGCTTCTTTCCAATCTTCTTCAACAATACATTTTTCGACGAGTACCAAGTCGCTGGAATCCCTGATGGTCCATATCCAGCTTCCACAGTACTAGAGAACTTCACCCTCAATAATTACCCACAATGGTTCAACGACACTCAGCAAAGTGGCACCCAGACCCGCGAAGATATCATTTTAGATAGCTTTCTGGAAACCATTGAGATACTTACAAGTTCACTTGGTGTTGACACAGGACTCTGGAAATATAGTCAAATCCACATTGTTTGGATCCAACATACAATGAGTTCCACCTTTCCTTATCTCGATGCCCCTCTACTGCCCATCAACGGCAGCATCTATACTGTGAATTACGCTCCAGGATATCTTGTAAATGTGGGTGCTAGTTACCGCCAAATCATAAACCTCAATGATTTCGACCTCTCTGTTGGAGTCCTACCAGGTGGACAACGAAGTAATCCCTACAGCACCCATTACCTCGACCAGTTTGCTCTTTGGGTTGAAGGAAAATATCATCCTCTAGTCTTCCCCCATAATCTAGGAGAAATGACAGAATACGAATCCATGCTAGTCCTAATACCAACTTCAATATGATAAGTCATTAAGAGAGTGGAATCATGTCTTGGGATATTACCCGTGAAAACCTACGGACATTCTTTCGGAAAGCACATCATCCAGTTACTGGTTTTCTAATTTGTTACTTATTCGCTTTTTTCCTTCAACTCACAACTTTTGGCATTCTCATTGTTATCGCGGGAGGTATTGGGGGCTTCCTTGTTAAGAATGGAATAAGAGCTACAATCGCTACATTTCTAGCAGGAACCAGTGTCTGGCTTACATTCTTTGCCATCATGTACATTTTGAACCCCCTTGCTTCCATCGCTGCATGGTTCATCATTAGTCCAATAATCCCTGCACCCCAAATAGTCATCTCTTTTGTTGGAGGTGTTCTCACAGGAATTGGAGGACAACTTGGAGTAATCCTAGCAGGATATGCCTATCCCCCTGAAACAGAGCTTCCCCTCCCCCGACCTCGAACAGAAACCCCAACAAAAATCCCGACAAAAGACCTACCACGACGCCGCCCCATAAAAAGGAAGGTAAAACGCAAGAAGAAGAAACGTCGAAAATAAATCTTCAAACAACATCGCTTCACACCTTTATGCCACAAAGGTAATGCACAAATAACCTTAACACTGCACTTTGCCAAGGTTTCTCAATTGCCAACACCTGAATCTCATTCACCTAAAGGGCACCCACGCGACCTCACCATTGACACAGAAAATCAAGAAGGCCCTCAAAATCAACAAAAACTCCTTACAGCCCTCAACAGTGAAAACCAAGAAGAACGCCGCAACGCTATCCGACGCCTTGGCCAACTAGGTCCTAAAGCACATAAGGCGATTCCAACACTAAGAAATGCCTTAAAGGACTCCAATCACATCATCCGACTGGAAGCAGCCATCGCCATTGGTTTCATTGGAACACAAAAAGAAGTTCCCGGACTACTCACCCTTCTCGACGATCAAGAGCCCGCTGTTCGTTTCCAGACCATAAGCTCCCTTGCATTTCTTAGAGACCCTCGTGCCACTCCAGCCCTAATTGACCGATTTGAAAATGAAACATCTGCAAACCGTGACCAAATCCTCCGAGCCATCGGACAATTAGGAGGCCCAGAAGCCTTTCCACTTCTCAAACGTGGCATTACCGACAAAGACCCCAATGTCCGTTTAGGTGCAGTTGTAGGGTTTGGTTTTCTCCGTGACCCCCGCGCAGAACCACTCCTACAACACACAGCTGACCATGATGAAGACGAAATAATTGCCCATGAGGCACGGATTGCTTTGAAACTTCTCCATTATGGCACCAGTGAATGATAATGCCATTTGAGATTCCAAAAAAATACAAAGACTCATGAATTCAAATAATGGTATAGCCTGTTAATTTGAATGTCTTAGAGACAAAGAAAGTGGAGGGGCGGAAAACTGCGCAAAGCTGTTTATGATAAAAATTACTAGGCCGCCCCAATTGAGCCTTCTACGAGTTCCCGACCTTTATCGGAAAGACGATAAAAAACGTGATAGACTCCCCGTGTCTCCAAGAGAAGTCCTGTCTGTGTTAAACGTTTGAGGTGGTAAGCAGCAGTGGAGGTTGGTATGTTAAGGTCTTTGGCGATTTCCCGGAGGAAAGCCTTATCTTTCAACAGCTTACGCAGAATTTTCCACCTAGTTCTGTGTTGAATTGCTTCGTTCTGCCCCATCATCTTAACTCTGTTAATTTTTTATTAAAAGAAGTATAAAAGCTTTTCCTTTTCGACACCAACACTTGTTCAAAAAGTGCTACACAGAACTCATCGGAGAAGCGCTAACAGACCTTCTGCGAAAGGATTACTTTCAGATAATCCTCTGAATCACCCCCACCTCCACCTAATGACGGATAAAACACCGCTTCGCCAAACCCACATTCAGATAATAGCAACCGGTATTCTTCGTCAGTATAAGCTTGCATGCTGGACGAATAGCGTATTACTTCACCGGACATAGCATCGACAATATAATACCGTTGAATGGTTACATTGTGTTCTGTATCCCAGAAATTCTCTTCAAGGCATAGGTATGGCTCCTCCGAAAACAACCCTTTCTTTGCCGAGTGCCATGAAGAGGGCTTTTCCCCTATCTTTGCGACTGCTTCAAACGTATGTAATTCAAGAAGTAGAAAGCCATTGGGTGCCAAGGCGTGATAGCCTTTCTCAAGAATACTTCTTGCTTCCCCAGGACGGAAAACATTGAATTCTCCATAGATTGACATTACAAGGTCATACTCGTTGCCATATTCCGCTGTCCGAATATCTTGGTGGATATACGTACAATCTAGACCCATTTCCTCAGCTTGCTTTTTGGCATAAGCTATTGATGCTGGAGAAAAATCGATTCCTACACAACAGTGCCCAAGTTTTGCCAGCTTGTTCGTGTACAATCCAGATCCACAGCCAAGGTCTAGAATTCGCGTCAGCTTCTCCTTCAGAATCTGATTGTGAATCCAGTTGACGTGCCTATCAATGATTTCGAAGCGACGGCTGGCAGCATCGTGTTCTTGAGACAAGTGTTCGTTTAGCATTCGTCTGCTAAAGTCCTGAACATCCCACGGAATCTTTTCCCCCTAAGCCCACGGTTTAGGAACACTCTGTCTTTGAATGATATCTATTAGTTTCAATATGATTTTCTCCTTTGTCAAACTACGATATCTAGTTTTTAATCGGTGACCTATTGTATTAAGAATTCGTGTGGCGCGCAGCGAATATTTATTCTGGAGGTCCTTGTTCGATTCTCTTTTGAATTTCCTTCAAAGAACACCGTTCTGACCAGAAAGCCTCTAATAACCAATTAATACCAAGGTCTATGAAATCATGGATATAGGCATCTTCCTCTTTGTCTCCAACGGTTACTATACTTTTTACTAAATCAAACGAGTCCAGAGATTTCCTATACTTTCCAATATAACTAATAATTTCTTGATAATCTTGAGGATATATTGAAGGATCAGATCCAACTTTCAATGGAAAAATTCCATCATATTTCGCAGCCCGTCGAAATGGTCTTTTGTTTGGCCAATAACCTCCGACCCAGATTTTGATATTACCTTCTGGTCGGAATTGAACTGGTTCTTTAATTTTGAAGTATTTTCCATCAAAAGTAAAGGGTCTTCCAGACCACAGACCCTTTAGAATTATTAGAGATTCATCAAGCATATCTCCCCTAATCTTAGGGTTCTCCTCTTCACCTAGAGCTTTTAGTTCTGCTGTACCTCCCAATCCCACACCAAGAATAAATCTTCCATTAGAAAGTCTATC
>JABXGU010000207.1 GCA_016550415.1 archaeon
ATATAAAGGCTTATGAAAAATATTTAGTTACTAAAGCGATTATGAATAACCTATTTGAACAGTTGCAAAGAGGTGAAGGCACTATCGAACTGATAAATCGCGCTCAAAAATCGCTTGAAACTGCAATCACGCTTGACCCTGAGTTTGCGTTAGCTTGGACATATAAAGCCCCTGTCCAATGGTGTAACATGGCATTTACGGGAGGTTATTCTGTTGAATCGGAGCTAGACTCGGGGCTGGATGGGGCATTGAACGCCATTAATCTGGAACCGGATTTAACAGAAGCACACTATTCCTTGGGATTGTCGAGATTATTAAGGGGCGAATTTATTGATGCAGAATTGGCTTACAAAAGGGCCAGAGAACTATCAGATGATCCAATAATTTGTACTAGTTTTGGACTTCCAGTACATTACCTTGCTGTAGATAACTATGGAGAAACAAAAAAAATTTTAGATGCATCTCAACAAAGAGATCCCCTCAATCAGACTATTTACGGTTTACAAATTTTAACATCTGGCCTTCTTGGGAATATGCAGCGAGCTGAGAAAAAATATGTCTCTAGCACAACATTATTTAATGCTCCACCGGCTGGAAGCGATTTTTTCATAACAATTTTGCGTCTCGGTAGTAAAAATGTTGCTTTACGCGATGAGATACTACAATCCGATCTGATCTGGGATACAGTAAAGGAGCATCTTGACTCGCCTGACGAAGGATTAATGAAACTACGCCGAATTTATACCAATGAGCAAAATTTAACTAGTACACACTATCTGGAAATGACAGTTTGTGCAGCCTATTTTGGAGATCCTGAATTATCAATGGAGATCCTAGAGAAATCAGTAGCTATGAATCCTACATATTTTATGTATACGAGTATGCCAGTATTCAGAAAAGTTAGACAGCTTCCTCAGTTCAAAGTATTGGTAAAAAAATTTGGTCTTGTTGACTACTGGAAGAAGTTCGGTTGGCCAGATATTTGTCGTCCAGTAGGTGATGATGATTTTGTGTGTGATTGATAAATCCAGATTTTCTGAGAGGATGGGCAATTGGGGGACGTCCCCCAAATCACATATCCGTTCTTTGTCTTTCGAAGCTTTCCATCTTTGCCTATGTTATTTGCACTAAACAATCCGGACCAGGAAAGCGGCAATGAGGATATGATGCGGCTACAAATGTCGGAAGGGATCACCGGGATTATTGCCTTGGATGAGATGAAGGAGAGAAATCATGCAGGAAAAACCAGATAACTGGAATTCACTCAGTGCGGATGAAAAGCGGAAGATTCGATTAGAACTATGGGTTCGTGGTGACGGGATCCAATTCGAAAGCCCCGAAGCGAAGGTCAAGTATCAGCAACGGGCCACACTTTTTAAAGATGCCCTGGAACTGAAGAAGACCCCCGATCGGGTGCCTGTAGCCGGTCTCGGAGGCGCCTTTATGTACCGTCGAGCCGGAGTTCCCCAAAAATCCACGATGTATGATCGATGGAATGAAGCCGCTGAGGCCGCCGTTCAATTCCATCGGGATTATGAACCCGACAGTTGCGCCATGCTCTTTCTCATGTCCGGACCGTCCATGGAGCTCTTAGGACAGACCAATTTGAAATGGGCAGGATATGGTCTTCCGGACGATGTTCAATACCAATTCGTCGAACAGGAATACATGAAAGGGGGTGAATACTCCCATTTCCTTACGGACCCATCCGACTTTATCATGCGTCGCTTCATACCACGTATGTGCACTGGATTGACTGGTCTGCAAAAGCTTCCTAAGTTTGGTCGAGACGGGATCCAAATAGGAACTCCATTTCTCTTCCCTTTCTTGGATCCTGATGTCCATGAGACTTTGGACAAGATGAAGAAGGCAGCGGAACTGGCCCTGATTCCGGGCAAATTCATGATGGAAGGAATGAATCGTATATTAGCCATGGGGTACCCGAAGTTATCGGCTGGATTTGGAGCCGCCCCTTTCGATGTGCTGGGAGATAACCTCCGGGGCACACGCGGTGTTATGATGGACCTGCATCGATGCCCGGAAAAGGTTATCGCCGCCTGTGAAAAGATCCTGGAACTGATTCCGGTCCCGGATGTTCCCATGGGTGAATCCCCCCTCGTTATGATGCCGCTGCACAAAGGAGACGATACTCATATATCCAGGAAGCAGTTTGAGGAGTTCTACTGGCC
>JABXGU010000208.1 GCA_016550415.1 archaeon
CAGATAGTCGATAAAATATGGGAAATTGCAGAAAAAGGACAGTTCGCTGTTTTTCTTGACATAATTACACCAAAACCTGGTAATGTCAACCGTTATCATGATCACCCTGACACTCGGTTAATTCATTTTGGCGCTAGCATTACACGCCTGGCTCCTCCCCTCTATTATGCTGCCACAGCAGGATACGAACAGCAAGTTCATTTGGGGGAATTAATAAAAACTGCTGTTCAACGGACAATGGGGCCCCACAATAAAAATACCCTTCTTGGTACAATTTTGCTACTGATACCTCTGGCTGTGGCTGCAGGAAGTTGTTTACGTACCAAACTCAATTCTCAACATCAACTGCATATTATGCTAAAAGAACTTCTAAACAATACGACGGTTGAGGATGCTATTGAAGTCATCCGGGCTCTGCAAATTGCTAATCCTGGAGGGGCTATCCCTCAATCCCCAGAATGGAAAGCTGAACAACAGGCTTTGAATTTTCAATCGCCTCGGACTCTCCAATTAATTCAAAAAGAAGGTTACACACTTCTCACCCTTCAGAAATTAGCGGCTAAATATGATGATGTGGCGAAAGAATATGCTACGAATTTCTCATACATCTTCGATGAACTATATCCACAGTTTATTCAAGCCTTAAACCATTATTCAATAATCGAAAACGCCGTTTTAGCTACTTTCATGTGGGCTCTCAGTCAGCGTCCTGACACCTTCATCTTACGCAAAGTGGGTTTAGAAACTGCAAATATGATAAAGCTGCAAGCTCAAGAGTACTATCAACGGCTTCTGCGAACCCCAAATCGGCAATGGCAAACGCTCCTCAAACCGTTTGATGATCATCTGCGCTCGCAAGGGTCTACATTAAATCCTGGTACCACTGCCGACCTCTTATCCGGAGCAATTTTTGTTGCATTACTTTCAGGAGACGTTACACTGCTCCTATAATCTAACTGGCTTTAGCCCTCAAAGTTAAAATCTTGGTTTCCCTAGTAATTATTGAATCTATTGCACATTGTGGTGTAAGCACTGGCATATATAGGTGCAACATCAGGTGCAACAGCTGCCGCAGCGGCGGCTGCTTTGCAAGAAGCCGAAGCCTGCCTTCCAGGACCGCTGATTCGAGTTGCACCCGATGTTTTTATTGACCTCGAACCCGAGATGGAGCTTATTGTTCATGGACAATTTGGGTTCTTTAATCGCCATATCTACTTGGGGACTTTTTATGACCAAACTGTTGTGTATTGCATTGTCAGTGATCCCATAGCTGTGCATGTGGACTTGGAAGCAAAGGCTATTCGGAAGTATCTGCAGTTATAGCAGAAGAAATTAGTTAAGCAATGAGGAGTGTGTAGGTGGTAAATGAAGGGTGCAATTAAAGCCCACAGCGTCCGAGTTGGTGGTCTTGCTGTGGAATTAGATCCGTATATTTTTATGAGGCTTGTCAATAAGCGAAAGTTAATGGTTATCCATGGGGAGATTGGATATTTTACACAATGGCATGTTTATCTGGCTATTAGTGGAGGGCTTACTTTCTATACCAAGACCAGCGACCCAATTTTGGATATTCCTATAGACATAGAGACTTCAAAGCTCTATCGCCAATTTCAAATGTAATATTCAAAGTCCGAGGTTAAATTATGGATTCGCTGAGTATTTTTCTAGCTTAGTGTTAGGGTTCATATCGAAACGGATGTTTTGCATATTCCTTGTCGCTAAGAAGTTCTTCGATGGTGGGGCGGCCTTCAATGGCTCGACGGATGGCATGCCGCATAGCCTTGTAGTTGTTAATTAATATTCGCTGGCGGTCAACTGCGGCCGGGTGGACAAAAACATTAGCAATAATAACTAATTGATCAATTGCCGATTGGGGGATGAATCCTTCTTCAACAGAATCCATCACTGCTTTTGCACAACCTGTTTGTGCAGGACCACCAAACAAGCTAGCTTGATGCATACTCCGATTTGCAACAGTTGGAACAAGCAAGGTTTCAGGTTTTACCATCAGATTTGGTTCAAGAATGGCTAGTAGGGGTTCCATGCGTTCCTTTGGTGTTGCTTTTGCTTGAGCAAAGGCAAACCCTACGGGGCCATCTTTACGTCCGATCATAAGATCTATGTGGGCAACTTCTGCACCTGTTCCTGCCAAGCCTTCTCCAATTTTTAGTTGGAACTCTCGAACATGATCGGG
>JABXGU010000209.1 GCA_016550415.1 archaeon
AATTGGGTCTTTAGCGGAAGCAACTGGAATGATACCTTTGACAAGAAGATCACCGAGGGGGAATTTGTTTTGATAGTCTGTTACATAGTCTGTTGCCCGAGTATCAAGCCATAGTATTGTCTTTCGTAGGGGCTGTCCCTTCTCATCCACGGGAATAACAGATAGCATCATAGCGTCTAGCGTGAAGGCAGAGACATCACGAGGGCTAATCTTGGTTTGTTTCATGATTTTATTTGTCGTTGCCTTTATTGCATTCCAATAATCTTGAGGATTTTGTTCAGCCCAACCTTTGTGCGGATATTCCACCTGATATGATTGGCGAGCTGTGCCAACCACATTGCCATTCAAATCGATGATACTAGTTTTGGTTGCGCTGGTTCCCAGGTCGCTAGCTATAATATATTTATCAGGTATAGCCATCCCTCCTGAATAGGAGTAAAACAAACTGTTGATAAGAGAATGCTTGAATTTATAGATAATACTAGCTGATTACCCTACGGATCCACCACAAAATGCCATACCGAGATATAAAAGAAAAAAGTGAAAATTCCTCTTATATCATGTAGATTAGAGGATTTCAGAGATTGCACGTACACAAGCCTTGTTCTGGTCCATTGTACCAACAGTTATTCGAATAAATTGACCCTCCAGCCCTGCCTTCCCAGAATAATCTCTTACGATAATGCCGCGTTCGATGAGTTTCTGAGTAATATCATAGGATGAGATATTGGGTGCTTTGAATTGACAGAGCACGAAGTTAGCCTTGGAGGGAAAGGCGTGAACATCAGAAAGCCGATTAAGTTCATCTTCAAGGTACCTGCGACCTGCCCTTATCTCACGCTGTACAAATTCTAAATAGTCCTTGTCTTCAAGGGCGGCAATGGCTCCAATGGCAGTCAGGGAGTTTACAGGGAAATGGTGAAGTACCTTGGTTAGGTATGTGGCAAGTTGGGGGGTCGTGATTGCATAGCCAAGCCGTAAACCAGCGAACCCAAAGGCTTTGGCGAAGGTTCGCGTCACAACAAGATTAGAGTAATTATTTACAAGATGGGCAAGGGTCTCATCTGAGAATTCAAAATAAGCTTCGTCTAGAACAACTAAGAGGTTCTCTTCAAGGATGCGTCGAAAATCAGCTTCGCCAATGCAGTTGCCCACAGGATTGTTGGGGCTCACAATCACAAGAACCTTAGTTTTTGGTGTAATTGCATCAAGGATATTATCTATATTCCAAGAATAGTCAGGAGGCAAACGTGGAGCCAACTGAGCAGCCCCACCACAGATTTTGAGACGAATACGATATGGACCATAATCAGGGGGTACAAAGAGAACAGAGTCACCAGTCTCGATGAAACCATAATAAAAAGCGTCAATGAATTGGGTTGAGCCATTAGCTACTGCTAAATGATTGTCGGTAAAACCTGTATATTTTGCTAGAGCTTGTTTTAGGTCGTAGTATGAAGAGTCAGGATAAAGGTGTGCTTTGGGTAGCATATCGATAATAGCTTGCCGCACTTTGGGCGAAATCCCAAATGGAATTTCATTACCCATCAGACGCGTGTAATCAGACCGAACTTCATATAGCATTCTTAATATTGCGGTTGGGCTGTAGGGCTCACTTTCAAGGATATAGGGTTTTAGTAGATGCGAGATATCACCCATTCACAAAATCCCACCATATGGATTATTATTTCATCTAGTCAGCAACTTTGAATTCTTAAAATGAAATGGTTGTTCGCAAAAAACTAATCCACTTCTAGGAATTACCTGATAGAATATATTTTGACCTACCAACTGTCTTTTAAGGTAGAGATTAGCATGTGATTCGAAACAGTAGCAGGTCTTATGGAGCAAAAGAAGATGGCAGCTTATGATGATCTTATAGCAAAAGTGAGAGAAATTTCGCTAATCGAAACAATTGGCCAAATTATGAATTGGGATATGGAAGTGTATATTCCGCCAGCAGCATTTCAGCAGCGCGGCGAGCAGATGGCCATGCTCCAGCGATTACAGCACCGCTTGTTGACAAACCCAGAAATTGGGAAACTGCTGAATGAACTTGAACAGAAAACCACCTTTGAAAAGTTGAATTCTGTACAGCAAAGGAATATCCTTCTTGCTCGAAAAGCGTATGATGAAGCAACAAAAATTCCTGAAGAACTATTGGCAGCACTCGCTAAGCAACGCACCATAGCTGTCAATGTTTGGAGAAAAGCAAAGACAGCAAAGGATTGGTCCATTTTTGAACCTGATTTATTGAAACTAGTAGACCTGGTGAAACAGCGTGCAGAGATTCTAATGAAAGTTAATAATTTGGCTACACCCTATGATGCTCTTATCGATATATTTGAGCCCAAGATGAACCAAGACACTATTGCCCGCGTCTTCAGCGATCTCCGTATTCGCTTGGTCCCACTTGCCGATCGCTGCATTAAAGCATCTAAGAGCGTAGACACTAAATTCCTTAAACGCCCCATATCTATCGATAACCAGCGGCGTATTTCAAATGCTATAACAAGTTTCATAGATTATGATATTGCATCGCCAGAAGCGGGAGGTCGAATTGATGAAACTGAACATCCATTCACTACTGGCTACTACTCAGATGTACGAATCACTACTCATTATTATGAGAAGAATTTTACATCATCGCTATACTCCGTATTACATGAAGGAGGACATGCAATCTATGAGCAAAATTATCCTCCAGAGTGGAAGTTTCAGCCAATAGGGGATGCAGCCAGTTATGGCATTCATGAATCCCAATCCCGGTTTGTTGAAAACGTTGTCGGGCGATCCCCAGAATTTGTCCGCTTCTTCTTACCAAAAATCAATAAAATAACTGGAGGAGTTTTCAAAGACATTAGTGTAAGTGACTTTGTTCGTGCGATCAACACGGTAAAACGCTCAAAAATCCGAATCGAAGCAGATGAGGTAACCTACTCACTCCATGTCATTATCCGGTTTGAAATTGAAAGAGACTTATTCAATGGTAAAATCAGTGTTAAAGAATTGCCAAATATCTGGAATGAGAAGTATGAAGACTATCTGGGTATCGCAATCAAGGATGATGCTGAAGGAGCATTACAGGATATTCATTGGGCCAGCGGATATTTTGGTTATTTCCCATCATATGCACTGGGCAATATCTATGGAGGCCAGTTCCTGGCTGTAATGCAACGTGACTTACCTGATTGGCAAAGAGAAATTGCTGCTGGCAAGTTTAGCACCGTGAAACAATGGATGGTAGATCATATTCATCAAAAGGGCAGATTATATGATCCAGAGGAATTGGTCTACAAAGTTACCGGAGAACGATTGAACGCACAACACTTCTTTGACTACTTAGAAAACAAATACAAGAAGCTGTTCAAAATCTAATCTTAGAGAATTCAGGTATTCCTTAGGATAGCAAAGGCAATCCATTTAATTATGTGGAGTGTTTCGTAGCCTCTGTGAACGCAATAACTCAGAAGTCTACAACTGCATCACCCAACCACAAGAATCCATTCCTTGTCGGTCGTGTTCTAGCGAATGGTGATTTACGAGCAAGTATTGAAAAAGTAGTCAATTTAGTGGGCGGTTTCCGTCAGGTAATTAATCCAGGTGATACAGTCACAATTAAGCCCAACCTGAATACAGCTGATCCCTTTCCAGCGTCAAGTGACCCCCATTTCATAAAAGCGTTAGGTGAAGCCATCTTGGATGCCGGTGCTTCGAAGCTCCGCATCGTCGATAGCTCAACATTGCGAGTCTCAACCCGAAAGGTAGCAGAAAAAATTGGCTTGACTACCGTAGCTGAGGAGCTAAATGCAGAACTAATTTTTCTTGACGAACATCCCTGGGTGAAGCAGAAGTTCCCTCAGGCTAAACACTTAAAGACAGCCTCCATCGGGAAACCGGCTTTGGATTGTGAGAAATTAGTCTTAGCACCCTGTCTCAAAACCCATAGATTTGCCCGATTCACAGCAAGTTTGAAGCTGTTTGTTGGCTGGATGAAACCCCAAGATCGATTTAAGATGCATCTTGGTAAGCTCGAGTACAAGCTTGTAGATCTTGCCTCATTCTTTCAACCTGCGCTAATTGTTATGGATGCACGCAAATGCTTCGTTACAAATGGTCCCACATCAGGACAGATTGAAACTCCCAACGTGATAATGGCAAGCCATGATATGGTAGCAATTGACGTTGTGGGAGTGCGAATCTTGCAAAGTTATAATGCGAACAACAGATTAGATCTTCCCATTTGGGAATTACCCCAGATACAACACGCAGTTGCCCTAGGTTTGGGAGCATCAAAAGACGAAGATATACGTGTTATAGAGTAGCCTAAATGGAATTAATCACTGTACTAGCTACGAGTTTTTGTGGGCTATAAATAGCTAGATGCCATTGGATGAATGGTGAAAATGGTGTATCCCCCAAATCCTGGCGGACCTTGTTTCTAACTCCATTAAATCATAATTCTCCGAGTTACTTCTGATATTCAAAGAGACTGTACTTTTGCAAAAAATAGAGAAAGCCTTTTAAATAAACCAAAATCCGCAGAAACACGTTGCTACTATGACATCAATTGGTCTACGATTATGGGAGAAGTTACTCTACAGAGTAGTAATCATTTTACTGATTCTCGTGGCTTTGCAAGCACTTCTATTTGTGGTATTAACTGCTTTAGGATTTATTCCTCCACGCCTTGCAGACATATCACCCATCCAATTGTTGGCAATACTAGTTTGCTCTGCAAGCATAACTTTACTTGCGGTTTTAGGAGCACCCGCATTTATCGACCGCCGAGAATTGGTCAGGCACGATGGAAATTTTTTGCAGATGGTGATTCCTCTTAGAGTGGAGCACGAGTGCATAATCTTCCAGTATGGCAAACGTTTCCTTGGATTGGGATTTATCCTTCTCCCCCAAAAATGGGAGGATAATACTGTCAATATATTTCTCAAGACACTTGCAGAACTAGAATGCTCTGGAACATTACGGATTACACGAGACCATGAGGGACAAATATTTCGATTTTTTGTCGTGAGCTGTTGGACAGATGATTTGGATCAGCTAATGAGTGAAATAGCCAAAACCTGCAAAACTGTTCACGAAGGATTAACTGAAAGGGGTGTACATTCAGAGTGGGTCAAGGATAAATTGGGTGTTGAGCAGCTCTACTGGTTATGTGTTTTGGGCAAAGGGTTTGGAGATGATGTTCTACTCCACTGTGAGGAAAACCTGGTGGAAACACAGATTGGTGATGAAAAATCACGTTTACTTGTTGCCCTGAATCTGCTACATGACCATTATATGGTGGGACAGCAAAAACATTCGCAGATTGAAGTTCTTGACATTCTTAGCAAGAAACGCCCATTTTTGCTCTCTTTTTCATTACAATTAATCGCTCCAGATATTGTGGCAAAAATACTAAGGCAGACAGCGATGGACGCGCCTGAGCTTAGCTTGCTTGTAGAAGCATTGGGTGAAACAACAATGCTTCAAGCGTATGGAGAAACTAATACAGCCAAAATTAGCGAGGTTGCAACCCTTCTGGCGGGACGCAAAGAAGGTCTATGGCAATATAGCTACCACCTCATTTGTAAGCTAACAGACGCACCAATCCTTACAGGCTCACTTGAATCAGAGCCCCACCTTCTTAGCTGCAGAGGATTTGCAGAAATAGCAATTTGTCATCCAACGGATCATCAATGGATTAACACAAGCAGATTAATGAAAATTCTAGCAACGGACTCTATCTCACAGGAAAAAAATTCTGATGATTCGTCTAATGGGAGGTGATGAGGATGGGATTATTTTTCTCTTTCATCAAGACAATCGTAAAACTTGGAGTCGCAGTAATTGGAGCCTTCTTCTTACAGGGAGTTAGTGTCTTTCTATTGAGCTTTGTTCCACTACCAGAGGCTTCACAAAATTTTGCGGTCACAATAGCTACAGGTTGTTTCTTCTTTGCATTCTTGGTTTTAGTATTTGGTCATAGCATACGGGCTATGAAATGGCCAATAATTGTTGGTGTAGGTTTAATTGCAATTACACTTGTCGCTGGAGTGATGCTAGCCACAAGCATGCTCATTTCAGGAAATCCAAACCTTTCTGTTTTATTGTTTGGAGATTTCATTGCAGTTTTTGTAATTATTTTATTCATTGACATTGAATGGCTGCGTGAACTTGGATTCATTAAACGTTCAAAATACATCACAGCCTTTGAAATCCATACAACACCAACCACCAATGAGGACACAACACGCGAACGTGTAAAATTTCAGCGAATACTAGCTAATTTAGCAGCACTCAACATACCTCTGGGATTTCGTTTCCAGCACTTCCCTGTTGGACATTGCCGGCTATTTTTCTTCACCTGGGCACAAACATAAAAACTCCTTAAACAAAGGCAGACTCGACTCCACCAAATAATCTCTGTACATCTAGCTGGAGTATCAATGGACCCTCAGCCCTTACCATCACTCCAATTCCTTGCCGAACTTCCAGCCTCCATCATTTTCTTATCAGGGTCACCAAGCGATGCAGGTGAAGGCTTTGATGCCCTAAAGACAGCCATCCAAACACTCCCGAAAAAAGTCAGTACAGAATCTTCCAAAATCATTGGGGGACATGCAATCCTGTTCCAAGTTTTTGCAGAGCCCCACCATTTTGGAAGGTTTGATTATTGGCTCTCTCGCCGACGTCTAAAACCTGAAATCCAAAAAGCATTACAATTACTAGCAGGAGAAGAACAAATCGCTGAAGGCATCCCGCCATCACCAGAACTTGCCCTAAAACTTGGTGAACCAAAAACAGTATCTCAAGCACATCAAACACTAAAGAAAGCTAGACAACTCCAAGCACAACACCTTCTAAAAACAAGAGTTGTTCTAGTCTGCTGGCATCCCAACAGCCAAGAAGAAGCAAACAAAACAGCGCAAGCCATCGCAAAACGAATAACCAATGCACTACAGCCTATTACGCCAACAGAAGCAGTAACATTTCGAAGTCCCATAATTTTCAAAGGAAAAAGGCAAATACATCGTATTCTTCATGGTGCCCTAACAGGTCCGTCATATCTTCTTCAATCAGAAGAAGTTGCAACATATTTTGGAGTAAAGTAACTTGGAATTTAAGAACCTCGTTGTGGAAAAGGACAGGATTCTTTTGTAGTTTTGATACTCTTTACAATCTCCGTAATGAGGAAATTCCAAGTCGGTGGACCAAGGTTTAGTAGGGCTTGAATAAAGTTGTCCCAGCTCTGAGGACCTCGATTCAGCTTCTTCTCAAAAGCAGCCTTCATCACGCCTAGCTTGTTTTTGGTGGGAACGGTGACACCGATGGCAGTCCAACTCGTTTTTCCACTATCCTTAGTTTGCTTTCTTGTTCCACCTGCATTCGACATACTGAAATCTCCTGACCAATTATACTAAAATTATCATGGAAGATTAACAGATAAACTATTTCTAAGATCTTACCTGCTGATATCTAGGTAAGACCAAATAAAATAAGCTCGTGGCAAGCTAAAGAAAACGGTTACCCTACTTGGATAATGGTCTAAAAGTGTATACAAAATGATGCGATAGGGTGTAAATTTGGATGCGTGTTAAGGCACTAATTGTAGGGCTCAAAGAATTAGTAGCAGAACTTAATGTTGAAGGATGGCAAGAATTCAGGACACCAGACGGGACTCGAATTGATTTTGCCATTACCCGAGGTTCGGAGCGATTGCTAGCGATTGAATTTGAACGAAGTCGAAAATGGCTATTTGCCCGTGTTCTCTATAATGCAGTAAAGGCACAACGAGCAGAGTTCCCAAGCATCCTTTTTGTTTACCCCTATTATGATTTACCGCGTGCAGGAAGGTCATGGGTGCCCACCTATGTTGAAGATAACCTGAACCTTCGACTGGCTCTCTGTCACCCACGGGACTGCTTTGCAGCTACACGAAAATTGATTGCTGAACAACTGAATGTACCAACCACGGCTCTTGTTACAGAAAAAGACAGAGTCATCGTAGCGCAGACTGAAAATCCAAAAGCAGCACCGGGATCACTTTTGGTTGGTGCGAAAGCTTGGGAACGAATGAAGAATAGTTCAGTGCCAAAATTACAAAGAAGAAAGAGAAGAAAAACACGCACACCAAGAAAAAAAGCAACCAAGTGAAATGCAAAGATTGTCAGCCAAAAAGCATCTACAGGGAACGCCCATATTTGATGCCTAATCGGAATGCCTTCTCATTGGTTGATTGAATTGATGGTTCGAGGAACTGACCTTTAATAGCTTCTAGAAATGATTCATGCTTGATAGGAGTGATTTCTAATCCAGCTAGAACCCCAATCATGACAGTATTAGCAGTTCTTTTATCCCCTGCTTGTTGAGCGAGTTCAACCGCGTTTGCTGACCAGAGATATGAGCATAAGCTAGCAAGACGATTTTTGATAACAGAAATCTGTGGTGACGTTGTTTTGTCCGCTAGAACATCAATGGGTAGTTGTTGGTGTGTGTTAAGGACAACTCTAGTTTTTTGGTGAAGGTACTTTGCTGCACGAAGAGTTTCGAGGGGTTCCAAACCAATGATGACATCAGCCATGTTAAGAGGAACAAGGGCGCCTGAAGGAATCATATTACCAATATTCGTGCTTATTGATTGGAGAGAGGCAAGACGAATGTGAGAGAGAACAGTCCCGCCACGTCTAGAAGCCCCAAATGTTTCTCCAATTGTAACAGAGAGACCTTGACAATGGGCTGCGCCAGAGACAAGACGGGCGGCTCGTAGAATTCCTTGCCCACCGACACCTGCAATTATCATATTGAATGGACGGTTCCTGGGCATGTCCTTATCTGGTGAGAAGGAGGCGTGTGGCATAGCTATTCCTTTTCCTCCTTGTTATTTCTCCGGGTCGAGGTAATGGCTTGGTGTGTACATACTTTGATACAAACATCGCATCCAACACATTGCAGAGAATCAATGTTGACAGACTTGAGGTCTGAATCCCATATGATTGCAGGGCAGTTAAATTCAGTGTAACAAATGCCACATTTGTCGCCACGACATTTGCTGGAATCAATGGCTGGGATAGAAAGCTCTTCTGTTGACAAGGTTGGCTGGCGAATAGCAAGTGGGCATTGGCGACGGAATATGATTACATGAGTTCCCTTTGTTGTTATGGCACGATACACAGTTTGTATAGAACGATCTATCTGGTATGGATCTACGACTGTCACATCGCTAAACCCAAGACCATTGATTATTTGTTTGATGTCAAGAATTGGGGCAGCTTCTCCTGAGGCTGTCAATCCAGTTCCAGGATGAGGCTGGAAACCAGTCATTGCAGTAGTTTGATTATCTAAAATACAAATTGTAGCATTTGCTTGATTGTAATGGATATTGACAAGGGCAGGTAGCCCCGCATGGAATAAAGTTGAGTCTCCTATGACAGTGATAACAGGTTCATCCAATCCAAAGAGTTGAAGCTTCCCAAAACCGCTTGCTAGGCCAAGACCGGTTCCCATTGCATGCTGATTTCGCATGAGATTATGATAGAAGGCACCAAGGGAATAGCAGCCTATGTCACCCGTTACAAATCCTCGATTTTGATTTCGCTTAATAGCCTTGTATATTGCATAGTATGCTGCCCGGTGTGGACAGCCAGCACAAAATGTTAGAGTACGAGGTGGGATATCGGCTATTGCTTCTTCAATCCTCTTACTGAATTCGGAAGAAACCGGCGAGTATGTTTTCCCACTGATATCTGCCACCACTTTTAGAGTTGTATCAATGGAGAGTTCTCCCCAACTGGGAACATGACCGGTTAATTTTCCAAAAAATTTGGGACCGGGTGCAGAATCAGAGCCACAGAGATTAGCACGAACCAAGGTTTCTAGGTAGGGATCAATTTCCTCTAAAAACAAGACCTTGTTTGCCTGAGAGAGGGGTTGCTGAATAAAACGGAAAGGCAGGGGAGAGAGAGTAGCAATACGCAATATTCCCACTTGCTCTTGAAGGCTAAAGTAGCGAACAGCTTCATTGGCGTAAAGCCAGCCAGTGCCGCTTGTTATAATGAGTAAGCTAGGTTTTTCAGGACCAGTATAGCGGTTCCATGGTGAAACTTCGAACCGTTCCCTGATCTGTTCAAGTCGCTTATGGAGTTCTGCATGGCGGAGATGAGGATTGGGAATATTAAGAAGTGGATGGCTATGATCAAAGCTAGCCGCTCTAGATTGCTGAAGAATGGGTCCAAGACGAAAAGTCTGTTGACTATGAGCTAAACGGGTTGTAATACGAATGAGAAAGGGAACACCAAAACGTTCCGATAGATCGAAGGCATAGGGCATCATATCTTTAGCTTCTTGATGGGTAGAAGGTTCTAGTACTGGAATATCAGCATAGTATCCCAAGAATCGGGTGTCTGCTTCAGTTGTTGAACTGTGTGCTTGAGGGTCATCAGCAACTACAAGAACAAGACCACCTGAACCTTGGCCGGTATAGGCAACATTGACCAATGTATCTAGCAAAACGAATAATCCATTCTGTTTCATGGATGTCATTGCACGCAGGCCAGCCCATGCTGCAGCCAATGCCGCTTCAAAGGCAACTTTCTCATTGGTGCTCCATTCAACATAGATATTTTGCGCCTTACTGATTAAGGCTAGATTCTGAAGAATTTCAGAAGAAGGTGTTCCAGGATAAGCTGTTGCAAAATGGACATTGGCTTCAAGGGCACCACGAGCAATGGCATCATTTCCCATTCCAAGAACTAATTCATCTGCTCCACCGCACATCACATTCTGACTCAAGAGTAGTGCACCACCTGTACAGGTTATCTTTCTATCAACTCTGTGGTTAGATTAAGAGAGGCTTTTTACCCTGACGCATAGGCAGTAACTAGGCGTAATAGGGTATGAAGCAAGAACTTTAAAATTAGGGAATGTGTAATCTTAAGAAAGAGGATGAGGAGAAACATGGAGGATTCTGCTGACCGTTTGATTACTGAACGACTTGCGGAACTTTCACGTACAGTCTTTCCAGTTAATTACATTCTTTCAAAGACCTATGAGTATGCTGCGAAGCATCCCACTTGTGCAATGGCAATTGTCACAAATACAGGTTGTCAGGTTAATTTCACTAAGCCGATACAGATAGAACAAAAAATGCTAGAAAAAAGAAGTGGAGCATTTGTTTACCGGAACCATTTGTATTATGTAAAGGAACTAAAAATCATCAATAGTTATCTAGTGCTTGTACCTGATGAGTTTAAAATAACTCATACAAAAGATCCAAGTCATCATCTTGAAGACCTCAGTAGAGCTGTGCAACCGTACATTAAGGAGATTGAGGAAATACTAAGGCAACGTTTTGCTAATATTTTCATTCGTATTCCAAAAGAGGAAAAACCACTCATACTGCGTCGTCAAGCAGTGAAAGGGAAACAAATGATCACCATTGACGAACTCTTTATTGAGATGAGAATGCCCCGGGAAATTAGCCTACCTACAAAAGAAGTTATGTTTCGGGGCAAAACAAGTGTGGTTCTTCCAAAGCAAAAACGGCGTAAGGGTAAGGAAGAAGCTCAGACAGTTTCAATATCATATTTTGCACTCGAAGATGGACGAATAGTTCTGCCTAAACATGGTGTTATTCAGGCTGGAGAATATGTGCAACTTGGCGAAATCCCATACCACTTTGAGGTTGTGGAGGGTCCCGTACCAGAACGAAAAATCATAACAAGTTTCTTGCAACTTGGTAACAAAAGTATAGCACAATTATTGGAGGAGTCAAGCGAGCTAGTGTTTCTACCCTTCTTCTTTGATCTTTATATCAAACAGGGAGGACCACCAGTCCGTCATGTTGCCCTAATGGATGGTCGCCTAATTATTGGACGAACCCCAGAATCTACACGAAATATTGGAAAATTTGAAGTCTTCCTTTCCAAAGCAGATATTGAAATTTCCAGTTCATAGCCCATTTGATGCAATATGTCTTTTTTGCAAGGTACTAAACTAGTATATTTATCGTTGAACCGTGTTTTATTCGGAATGGCGAGAAAATAATGAGTAGCCCATGGAAAATGGCATCGCTAAGGGCAATCTTTGAGCCCTCAACAATTGCTGTCATTGGTGCTTCGGAAAAGCCACGAAAACTTGGTAGCTTGACACTTCGAGCGCTACACTCCTCCAATTTCCCAGGCTCTATTTTCCTAGTTAATCCTAAACTCAAACATGTTGGAAAATACGAGGTCTATCAGCGTATCCAAGATATTTCTTCACCAATCGACCTTGCTCTCATTGCCGTCCAAGGTTTGCATGTCCCAGAAATTCTCAAAGACTGCGTAGACAAAGGTGTTAAAGGAGCAGTCATCTATTCCGCTGGCTTCAAAGAGCTTGGAGCTGCAGGCAACATTCTTGAAGAGGAAATAGCTAGGATAGCCAACAAGGCGAAGATTGGAATAATTGGACCCAACTGTCTTGGCATAGGAAATGTTCCAAGAAATTTGAATGGGACATTCTTCCCTTATCCAACACCAGTCAAACCGGGTTGTGTTTCATTAGTAAGTCAGAGTGGCGGTGTCGCAGGACTAATGTTATATGCAGCAGTCGATGCAAAGCTGGGCATTGCCAAATTTGCTAGTATAGGCAATCGTGTTAACCTTGACTTTGCAGATTTCATCCAATATTTCGGGAAGGATCCTGAAACTCGCATTATCTGTCTCTTTGTAGAAGGAACTGATGATGCACGTCGCATGATTAAAGAGGCACACCAGATAAGCCCCACAAAGCCAGTCCTAGCTTACAAGGTTGGAAAAACACCAACAGCCCAACGGGCAGCCCTTAGCCACACAGGAACACTTGCAGGACATGGTGAGATTTACAGTTCCGCCTTTAGACAAGCAGGAATTCAAGAAGTAGACTGTGTGAGGGACCTCATAGACACAGCAAAAGCCCTCTCAATTATACCTCACCTGCCACATGGAAATCGTGTAGCGTGCGTAACACATACACTTGGACCAACAATCATCGCAGCAGAAATTCTTGAACAACGAGGTATCCAGTTGCCGCTTCCAAGTAGTCAAACAATTCAGGGTATACACAATGCAATGCAACTGCCAATTCCAATACCGATATACAATCCCATTGATCTTTTAGCCCTGGGTTGGGCGCGTCCTGAAGTCTTTGCTGAAGCTCTCCGTCTTGCTGCCACAGAAGAACAGTATGATGCTTTCCTTACAGTTTTTTCACCTAATTTCCAGGAAGACATTGGTGGAGGAACACCAGCAGAAGCTCTTGTTGAAATTGCCAAAGAATCAAAGAAGCCAATTGTTGCCATTCTTAATGCTCCAGAAAGCTACCAACCTCCAGAAAAGGAGATTTTAGAAGAAGGCGGTATACCGGTTTTCGCATCACCAGAACGTGGAGCAAAAGCCTTGGCCAATATTATTGGCTATTCAATGATGAAAACGAAAAAGAAGGCTTAACAAAGAAGATAATGCTATTCTATTGCAAACTTTTGCTGATTAAAAACCATTGAGTAATGTTGAAATGCCCTTTTCACTGGGAATCATGAATCCATTATTAGTTACTTCGTATGGAATCCGTCGTGTAATAAAACCAGGCAAAGGCGATTTTACTACACGGATGTATTTTTGGAGACGGTCATTCTCATCTTGAACAGTGAGTTGAATGACACCGTCATAGAGGTATTTGAAACTCTCAGATACTGTGGGTGCATGCATTTTGGGAACCAAAACCGACAAGCCTACAACCCCACCTTGTTTCATCATACGAACAACACGTGAAGCCATGCGATGAGCCCGTTCAAATCCAAATTGTGTTACTGACCCAGATAGACTCTCTAATATTAACCGGCTTTTCATACGTGTTAAATTTTTCACTGCATATTCATAGGCTTGACTATACACAAATAGTACTTTATGAGGATCAGCAGGATTGCCAGCACGAATAATTCCTTGAGCTTCCTCTTCGTTTTCAGACCACAAATCAAGAAGGAGCAACTGCTTTGCTTTGATGGCAGCATCTACTGCGATTCCATAATCCTGCAACCTCACAGCCACATCCTCAGCAGGCTCTTCATTGGAGGCAAATATTACTAGTTCACCTGTATCTAAAGCATTCTTTACAAATGGGTAAGTTATGCTACGAGGTTGGGTTCCACTATCTGCTTCTAAGAGGTATGTTTTTCCTCGAACAAGTGAACCACCAAGGAGTTTATCTAACACTTGAACTCCGAAGCTTGTTGCCTCCATCCTCGAGGAACTCCACTTGTGCTCATATATCGATTCTTATTAATCTTATTAAAATGTAATTTTCGCTATAAGAATTTGCAAATTCTTCTTTTTCATTTATTGATAGAAATTCATTTCAAAAATAGCAATCACTTGGATAGTGGCTTTAGGGAATTTTCAACCTCGTCTTCTGCATTATCTGCACGCATGAAGATTGGCACGCTCTCCATGCCTGTAGCAATATAGCTTGAGAGGAGCCACTCACCTGGAGCAAACTCGAGAGTCTTTTCGAGTATTCCTTGATCAACCAAGAATGTGCTGCTTACGACACTTCGATCATATGGGCGAGGTAAAGTTCCAACAAAAAATGAGTGGAGTTGTTGGAGTGCACTAGTATTCAGGTACGCAATTCTCTGTGTAGCAACACATCCTCCAAGCCCATATTTTCTGCCTTGACGGAGTAGTTTTTCCACTTGGTAATTGCATTCTTGGTCAAGTCCACGTGCGCCTTGTGGAATGAACTCTTGGGCTTCGTCAAATACGAATAGGATGTATGGCTTAATTTGGAAATGACGTTTACGCCCATACAGTAGGCTTTCAGTCAAGTAAATTACAAGATTCTTCAAATTTTCAGGATCAGCTATACTAAGGCATAACAACCGATTTGGACCTTCGATAAGGTCACGAATATCAGCATAGCTATAATTTTTGAGTGGAAGCTTGGGTGTTCCCTTGGGGGCTTCTTCAATTACATCAATTTTTAGAGCCTTCTTACGGGTTGTTGCCCATGAATAAAGCCCAGCCCTATCAGAGATACGAAAATCAGACATTGCATCGGTGGCAACTTTGTCTAGGAATTCAACGAAATCTTGATCAATACTATCTTCTTCAGAGAGATTCTTCTGTTGCATATAATTCCTAATTTCTCGTTCAATCATTACAACTGCATCGCCATAATGTGCCCGTCCTGCGGTTTCGTCAGCGTACCCTAGCAATTCTCGTATAACACGACCACAAGTATATTGGCTTGACATTGTCCTCTCCTCAAAGCAGCCGAATGCCTCGCGCTTGAGGAGGGGAGCAAATGCACTTTCAACTCGTGTATCTTCTTCAAAGCCCCTTGGACGAACAATGGTGGCAGCCAGTTCCTTTGCAGTACCAATTTGTTGTTCAAGAATCACATGAGAGGGTATCTTTGTATCAGAAAGTACGTCCAGAAGGAGGAAGGGATATTCACAGGCAATATCAAAGATGATTATCTTGACATCTTTTGTATGATAGAGTAAGCGCCGTATAATATTTGAAACAAGATTGCTTTTACCTCCTCCAGTAAAGCTGAATACACCGAAGTGATAGCGAACAAGCCGCTCGAAATCCATGTAAAGTGGAATATCCTCTTTGGCCGTCTCAAACATCTTTAGAACGCCTAATCGCGGGTCACGTCTTGCATTGGATGTTGTCTTTTCAGGAATATTGCTAAGACGATCAAGAATACGTTTGTTGTACATTAGATTGATGAGGTCCCGATTTGCGATGAAAGCTTCTTCAGCAGGAATCGGGTAACTGAAACCGCGTTTAAAATCGGGATCTTTGTCTTGATAGAGGATGAGGTCGTAATTGATTGGGATAGCAGCAATCTGAATCATCATTGTGCTCGTATCAGAAGATTCCCAATCAACAACAGACTGTTCAATGATTTCGTGAGAAAGCGGGTAATATGTGTGGTCGCTGAGTCCGCTTAATCCAAAATGACGAGGCCAGACAGCAGTAATTTCTAGGAGTGTGAAGCGGGGTTGACGCTGATGAAAGGCTCGATAATTACGGACAGCTAGAATCATTCCTTCCTCAAGTAGGCCCATCAGGTCCTTGTGATATTGAACCTGTATTATGCCAGTATATTTTGCGCTAATTCCTTGTCCTTCATGATATGCTTCTCGAGCGCGTACCGACCGAATATAACTCAGCCTTGCTTTAAACCGGTCATCAAAATTTGTGAAATA
>JABXGU010000210.1 GCA_016550415.1 archaeon
AAATTGCATTGCCCAAGAGGCTACCTGAGAGACCGAGGATACCGCCTATTAGCAGGATTATTATGGCTAGGAGGAATCCCATTCCCTCCAAGCCTGCAATCGCACCGAAGAGGTCTAGAACAGCTAGTCCTCCAAGAGGCAAGAGAATGGTGATGGGTATGAGCCATGCGATGAGTCCTGCGAGGAATCCGATAAGAGCTGCTCGTGTAAAGCGATGTGTGAAGAAGCCCCCTATTGCAGCAGCTAGTATGCATCCGAGCCAACCCAGGAGATAGAGTAGAAGTATGGTGAGGAGTAAGATTAGGAGAAATGTCTTCACAAAATTGTATCGTTCAAAGACACCAAGGATTTTGTTAATCTTTGACATTTTTTGTTATCACCCCATTATGATGAGAATTGATTCTCGGTCCATGAGAAGATCTTTGTCGGAATAGAGGTAGTCGATGTGATATTTTCCTGTGATGAAGAGTTGGAGTAATTGGTCACCATAATGGCTTGATAGGGGATTGCCGCTTTCTCCACCAGGGATGCAACTTTGCGCAAATGTCACATTGTTGAAGTCCACTATCATTCGTTCACTAGCACCGCCACCCGCTGCTCCATTTTCACGTTCCCACATGTCACAACCGGAGGGATTGACGGTTACTTGATCACCACTAGCAGAGTAGGGTCCAAATCCGAGTGCTCCTGCAATTTGGTGACTGAATTGGAGGTAATGGAAGGTTCCCCATTTCCATTTGGAGAGATCAGTGCCTGCCATGTCAACAAGATCGCTTATGGCACGACTGAATGAGGCGAGTATGATATCATCACGTGTTTCTGTGGCAGGTGTTGTGACATTGTCGAACCAGTGCGAAGTAGGGCCATTTCTTGTCAAATTCTCAAGGATAACCATTGATGGGTAGCCTAGATTGGAAATTCCAGCGTTTGCGTATTCGTCATCGAAGACGTCCTCTTCATAATATTCCCACCACGCACGCCAAATTGTTGGCGCCACAAGATCCTTGTCCATTGTGTAATCCCAAGCATTTAGGTAGCTTATGGCAGCGTTAAGAGTTGCAGTCTTGAAAGATGGAGAAGCGCCACTGTAAGCAGCAAGAAGGTAGGGAACGAATGCTGATGATGCGTTGTCAACAATGTCGAGTTGATAGATTTTCATGTCCTCCACTGTAACACTGTCATCTGAACTGAGGAGCCAATTGATTCTGCGAGCACGATATCCAGGATCGATGTAGGAGTGGATGAAATAGGGATAGTTGGGATAAAGGGCAGATAGCTGGTTTGCGGATGCAACATAACCCTGTGAAGGATTCAAAGAAAGAGGTAACTCACTGAAGGGAATATAGTCATTCCATTCGCCTTCACCATCGGAACCATTTAGAGGTAGTCGACCATAGGGGTAGCTGTCTCGGATGGGTATATGACCTGTAGGGCGAATGGCAATGTTGCCATCTATATCAGCGTAGACTATATTTTGGGCTGGTGACCAGAATTCTCGCTGTCCATCTATGAATTCAGCATAATTTGTGGCATGATTCATTTTATAGAATGCTCGCATCTCGTAACTGGCATCATATCCAGTCCATCGCTGTGCAACCGAATAATTGGAACTACCCACTGTGGCTTCGTATCCCGACAGGATTGGACCATGTACTGTTCGACGAATAGTCGTGGTTACAGGAAAAGCACCTTTGACTGGAATTGTGATGGTCTCTTCTTGAATTGGATTCCATTTATTGTCATACCAGTATTGTGTAGGATTATCTTGGTCATCCATTACGTAGTAGTACCAGTCCATGACATCAGGACCAACATTAGTGAAGCCCCAAGCTAGATGTTCGTTGTGCCCTACAATGGTGAGAGGAATTCCTGGTAGAGTAAAGCCATAGATGTTTAGTCCAGAATCTGAAGAGACACAGTGTGCCTGATACCAGACTGATGGAATTGACCATGAAAGGTGCATATCATTACATAGAATTGGTTTGCCCGTTGCAGATTTTGTGCCATTGACTGCCCAGTTATTAGAACCAGGCCAACCTTCCTTCATGGCAGCAAGAATACCAAAGGGGTCCTTCACCTGTTCATTCCATGCACGGACAGAGTCAAAAGCACAAAGAAGATCCTCTGAAAAAGTCTCTTCAGATGAAGTCGAGCTAGTCGTAGGTGGTACGAGATAGCTGATACCATATTCAGGAACAACAGGAATCTGTAGTGGTGGAACTAATGGGAAGAGTTCCCAAGCTGATTCGTTTCCCAAAGCATTGTGTATCTTTGAAAATTCTAAGTCATATGTTTCCCATGTGAGTTCGAAAGCCATTACTCTACCAATCACTATTGAGTCAATGAGAGACCATGGTGCAGGACGATAATTTAGGAGTTTGAATTCCAGAGGCAAGTTAAAGCCAACATTGCTAATGAACCAGTTGACACCATCAGTGTAGGAACTAAGGTCATTCATCAGTGTTTGATTGAATGAGTCACTTTGTTGTTCCATTAAATCAATAGTTACTTTTGCTGCATGTTCCATCCCGATTGTTCTCAGGAAAACGTCCGTACTTACATAATCGGCCCCCAAAATTTCAGACAGGAGCCCACGTCCTGTCCGTCTCATGATATCCATTTGCCAAAGTCTGTCTTGTGCGTGTACATATCCAAAGGCGAAGTAAAGGTCTTCATCGTTTTCAGCGTATATGTGAGGAATGCCCCATGAATCCCGTATGACTGTGACTGGACTGGAAACTTTGCTTGGTGCAATGATAGTCTGGCTAACTGGATGTTCAGCTGTTAGAGGAACAGTCCAGATTCCGGTAAAGGGATTAATGAGGTTGCCCAATGGGGGAATGATATCTATTGGAACTGAAAGTAAAATGGACACACTGCAAACTAAAGCAATAGAGACGACGAGTTTACTAACTTTTAATTTCGTTGAAGGCATCGATGTCCCACCCTTTTGTTTGGATTTTAATATTATGTATTGATAAGGCTAAAAGGAGATATGTCACTGATGCACCCGATGATTTTACCAAGAAATTTGTATTTTCTAATTCAAAAGAGGGGAATGCAATGAACGAGATTTTATATCAAAGAAAAAGAGTTAGGTGCATCTGTCAGCAATAATCTAGCAAGTTGGAAGTGTGGTTATCGATGTGGCAATTGTTGTTGCCCCTTATCATCATTATTTTGCTATTGATGTTTCTCATCTGCATCGTTTCAACTGAGGGCAGATACTTTGGCAAACGATTGCTACGAAGGATTTATGATCTTCGAACAGGAGAGTTTGAGATTCGTGATGATTGGGAGCTATGGAATCATCTAGTTAGACGAATCCATGTTAGCTCCTCAGAGAAATTATTGGACCTAGGTACTCAAACAGGACATTTACCCCGATTGGTTGCAAGACAACGTGGATTTCAGGGAATTGCTGTTGGCGTGGATTGGTCAGCAGAGATGATACAAGAAGCTAAGAGGCAAGCTAGACTAGAGGGGACTTCTCAACACACACGGTTCATCCATGCAGACATACAACAGCCACTACCCTTCTCCGATGATACTTTCACATTATTGGTTTGTGTTACAGGTGTGCTGGATGCTTTTCGCTATCCTGATGCCCTCTTCAAAGAGATACGACGTGTTCTCCAACCAAGTGGAAGAGTTATTTTTTCAATTTCACGTCACCAACTTAAAACGAGTGGAATACGAGATTTGAAATGGTTCTCAGGGCAATTGGCTAAACACGGATTTGCAAAACCAAAACTATTCCCTTGGACAGCAGCCCAACAACTTATAGAATCTCAACTTGAAAAATGAACATTATTAGACTATGTCTTTTTCTGAGGAAGGAAGTTCCCTAGTGAGAACCCAATAGGATGGACCGGGACCACGGTGACGGTATAATTCGAATCGCTGTCCAGTATCTACTTGAACGACGAAATAATCTCGATGGCGTCTTCGATACCAAGCACTGCGAAGATCTACACGTCTTGAACTTGCTTCAATCTTGACGATATTGTATGTTTGTTCCTTCCATGTGAAGCATTTCGGTTCTTCAAGATTAGCAACCTCAACAAGCACGCGTACACCAATGAACCTACTTTCTGACTTCAATATTCCTCCCAACTAACAATATCTAAACAAGCATTTCTAGTCTACGGAAAACACACTAGGTATCAAAGGAACAGTGCCTAGTAATTATAATGATTACAATTATCTGCTATTTACATTTCACACTGCAGAATTTGAATAAAAAAGGAGGAAAAAATAGAAGGGAGGAAGCGAGGCTTAATGGCGACGCTTCCGAAGAATAATTGTGGGTACGAGAGCAACTAGTAGACCAGCACCAATTGCTGCAATTGGGAATCCGGGAATGCCTGTAGGTAGTGTAAATGTTGCTGGAATTGGAGTGTCTGTCAAACTGTAGCTTGTCAGATTAAGTGTGCCCCATGCATTGACTTGTGTGATATTGTAGTTATACTCGTAGTTGGGATTCAGATTTTCATAGAGTTCAAATCTAACATGGGATATGAATCCAAGACTCCACTCCCAATAGAAGCTGGCTTTAATTTCCATGTCAATCGTACTTATGGAGTTGTCAACCGTTCCGAGGTAGTGGTATTGGTATTCGAAGAAACCACCCACTGTACTCAGGGTAGTAGTGCCTACAACCATGTTGGGACCTACACCCATTGGAATACCATACATGTAGATACTTTCGGCATATTCATCGTATGTGCCAAAGAAGACAGTGTCACCGATTTGTGTTTGCTGTGGAATGAAGAAGTAATCTAAGGAGTAGTAGGGAGCCCATTCATCCCAATCAAGTGGATTGATTTGATACATGTAACGGACTTGTCCACTACTGGAGTAGTTGTGGGCAAGGCAGAAGAAGGTTTCATTTCCTTCAGGTGCAAGGTGGAATAGATCGGCAGGCTCTTTCATAAGTATTGTGACATTAGCGAAATATGTTATGCCGGTGTGATTTACGATTAAGTGGCTCATATCGAATTCAATGGGGTAGCTATAGTTGGGTCCCGTTGTATTAACCCCATCGACTTGGCCACGAATCTCGTAATCAAGTCTGTCGCCATTGGCTGGAAATGCTGGGTTCAAAGCGGATGCAGGCGTGATGCTGAATACTAACAAGAAAGCGCTGAGAACTAGTGCAAAAATTGCTGTTTTTTTCACTCGAATTATCCCCCAGGGATTAATCACTATAATTCTTTATTAGCGATTAAAAAGTCTTCTTATTCAGCTGTTTATCCTGTTTATAACGGCTTTTTAATGTTTTAATCTATCATTAATGATAAGAGGAATGATAAAAATGCCAATAATGATTGAATTCAAAAAAGCGTGGATGATAGTTTCTCAACCTGGAAAATTCTTCGAAGATGAGCTAGACATCAAGGGTTATTGGCCAATACTGCGATTCTTTTTGCTATTGAATTTGATTCTAGCTGTATTCACTCCAATCGTTAACTGGTTTCATATTCCCTGTGATATTGTGCATGCAGGAACCAACGCCCAGATGGGAGCATATGTTGTTGCACCTATACTTGAAACTGCTACAGGTGTGAGCAGGTACATTTGGGTGGGTTTACTAACCTATTTGGGCAATGTGGCAAAATTCCCGCTATTAGGTCTAATTTACCACGCTTTCGCAAAATTGCTAAGGGGCAAGGGTTCACTCTTGGAGTCCTTTAAGGTGGGAATATATGCCACCGCACCAATGATGCTTTTTGGATGGATACCCTTCTTTGGATTGATTTCAGGAATGTGGACTGGATATCTGTATGTAGTAGCCCTTCACAAGCTTCACGGAACACCTTTGGGTCCAACCATCGCACTTGTGAACTTCTTAATCGGAATACAGATAGTTTGGGCATTTCTCTTTGGATGGGCTGGAAGCTCAGTACCATGGTAGAAGGACTTTCTTCTAGCAGGTGACAGCTTCTGCTCTCCGCCAGAAATGATCATGGTTTCGAACCTCCCTTACAAATTGTGTAACTACTTTGGAGATGAATTGAGTCTCTTCCTATTACATTGGTAGGTTTGGGAAGCTTGTTGGGATAATGATAACCTTTAAATAAGTTATGAATATATATTCATAACGTGCCAAGACCGTATAAACACCGATTTGTAAGTTCAGAGCCAAAGACGACCTACTATAAACCTCGAGGCGTCCCACTCGCCGCACTCAAAGAAGTAGTACTCACTATCGACGAGTTGGAAGCAATACGTCTTGTTGATTATAGAGGACTTCCCCAAATTGAGGCAGCACATCAACTGAAAGTTTCACAACCCACTCTTCATCGCATTCTACGTTCTGCTCGATGTAAAGTCGCGGATGTGCTAGCTAATGGAAAGGCATTACGGATTCACGGAGGTCCATACCAGTTGCCAACTGAACGGTGGTTCGAGTGCTTTAGGTGTAAACACCAGTGGGATGAACCCTTTGGAACCGGTCGTCCAAATAGCTGCCCGCAATGTGATAGCCCTAACTTACATCGCTTGGCGTACCCACCAAAATGAAAAGGTAAGAAAAATAATGAAAATTTGTGTGACAGCACAGGGTCCAACCCTTGATGCACCAATTGATTTACGGTTTGGACGGTGTGCCAATTTTATCTTTGTAGACCCAGAGACCATGCAATTTGAATCCATACCAAATCCTGGTGCAATGGCATCAGGAGGCGCAGGCATTCAAGCAGCCCAGTTCATAATAGAAAAAGGAGCCACCGTTGTGTTAACAGGACATGTTGGTCCAAACGCCTATGATGCCCTAGCTTCGGGCAATGTGAAGATTCATACTGGCATTGCAGGTACTGTAAGGAATGCAGTTGATCAATTTCGTTCGAGAAAATTAGCGATCTTAAACGCAGCAACGGCACATGCCCATGCAGGTATGGTCCGAGGAATGGGTAGAGGTATGGGCAGAGGAATGGGACGTAGACAACGTCAAAGTTCTGACTAAATACCGAATAGCGGAGCTGAATCAAATGAGTGAGAGAGTCGTCGTACCCGTATTGAACCAAGAAGGCGAAGATAGTGTGCTATTCCCACATTTTGGGCGAGCTCCTTTCTTTGCTATTGCAGAAGTTGATAAGAGTGGACAAATCAAATCTTTGGAATTTCAACTGAACAGAAGTTCTCACTTTGGAGGACAGGAACGTCCACCAGATATTCTATTGAGTCTAAATCCAAACATTGTCATAACATATGGAATGGGTCCTAGGGCATTACGAGTTTTTCAGGAAGCTGGAGTCGCAGTGCTACAAGCAAATGCTGAAAACCTTGGCAGAGTTCTTAGAGCTTTTGTTCAAAATCAGCTTGCGGAATTAACTGAAGGCTGCCGAGAAGCCCGCCACAAGTAATTTGCTAACTGATTTCCATCTCACTTGATTTATTGGTAAAGGGTAGCAGGATGTGTAGTTGTGATAATAGCGGTGGCAAGCGGCAAGGGGGGTACAGGTAAGACTACAATAGTGGTCAATTTGGCACTCTCCCTTGATTGCATGGTTCAGATACTAGATTGTGATGTCGATGAACCCAATGTCCACACCTTGTTACCGCTTCAAGCACCAACGACTGAGCCCGTTTATACAATGGTCCCTAGTTTTAATGAAAGTCTATGTACCCAATCAATGAAATGTGTGGCATTTTGTCCCAATCATGCAATTTTCGTCAGTAAAGCAGGAATCAAGTTCTTCGAAAATCTATGTTATGGTTGTGGTGGATGTATTCTTGTTTGCCCAAGTAAAGCGATTGCTGAAGATAAACGGCAACTTGGTGTAACTCATTATGGCAGGGCAACTAAGAACATCGAGCTTATCTATGGTGAGCTTGATATTGGAGAGCCACTTGTAGTGCCAGTTATTAAAGCCGTTAAATCACAAGCAAAAAGGGACAAAGAAAGTACAATCATCATTGACTGCCCGCCAGGAGTTTCTTGTCCAATGGTGGAGTCAGTGTATGGTTCTGATTTCTGTTTGCTTGTCACTGAACCGACACCTTTTGGCTTGCACGATTTACAACTTGCTGTAGATACAGTTCGTCGCCTTGATATCCCGTTTGGCGTTATTATCAATCGTGCAGGCATTGGCGATCAACAGGTCTACACATATTGTAGGAAAGAAGAGATACCAATTCTCCTAGAAATTCCTCACAGTCGTGAAATCGCTGAACTCTTCTCTGAGGGCGTCCCCTTCGTGACTCGGAAAACAGAGTCAAAAAATCTATTCAAAGAATTATACAAAGAAATTCAACGGAGGGTAGAGCAATGAAGGAACTTGCCATTGTCAGTGGAAAGGGCGGGACTGGAAAAACTACAATCACGGCCTCATTGGCAGTATTAGCAACCAATCACGTGGTTGCTGACTGTGATGTTGACGCACCCAACCTCCACCTTCTACTTAATCCCAAAATAGAATCCACTGAGGAATTTGCTAATGCGAGGATTGCTTCAATAGACCCTGAGCTTTGCACGAAGTGTGGTGCCTGCATATCTGCCTGCCGATTTGAAGCAATTTCTGAGGCAATGGATGTTAATCCATTAAAGTGCGAGGGTTGTGGTGTATGTGCTCTTGTCTGCCCAGCTAGTGCAGTTCAAATGAACGATAGACTATCTGGCTATGTTTACTTATCTAAAACCAGCTTCTGTCCCATGGCTCATGCATTGTTGATGCCGGGGGAAAGTAATTCGGGCAAGTTAGTCACTCTTGTCCGTCAAAGGGCACGAGAATTAGCTAGCGAAAAGGGCAAAGATTTGGTGTTGGTGGATGGTCCCCCGGGCATCGCTTGTTCCACAATTGCTACCATTACAGGAGTAGCCGCAGGTCTTGTGGTAGCTGAACCAACAATTCCAGCTTTTCATGATTTAGAAAGGACATTAGAGTTATTCAATCACTTTGGTATACTAGCCATGGTAGTCATCAATAAGTGTGACTTGAACAGTAAAAAAACAGAGGAAATAGAGCGGCACTGCATTGAGCATGACATCAAAATTGCAGGTCGAATCCCTTATGATTTGATTATGACAAATGCATCGGTAGCAGGTAATCCTGTGGTTGTCCATGCTCCAAAACATGCACTCTCTATGGCTCTGCGTAGCATTTGGAACAACATCAAATCTCAGCTAGCCTGAAGCCGTGTGTTTAATGAAAAATAGCAAATCATATTCCAAAGACGGTTTAACGATGTCTGTCGACTGCAACTCCACAAGCACTACAATAGCGAGCGTTTGGTACCAATGGTTCACCACAACTTTGA
Organism: archaeon; assembly: GCA_016550415.1. The sequence continues at coordinate 9,262 of JABXGU010000210.1, forward strand.
CAGAATGAAACATACGGCAATGGTTGCTCAGGAGGAACCCTTGATTGATTAGAGATTTTAGGGACCGATTGAAGATTTCTCTGGTTAATAGTCCAGCAACTGCCTGGCCCATAAATCCATCCTGGTCGTTGCCATGGTGGTAGATGTGAGAAGGGACCATTTCCTGGCCATTGTCCTTGGTTTCTTCCTTGCTGTCGACCACGACCACCTTGTCGCCACATTTTTATCTCACCTTTTTGTGCTTATGCACAAATTCATTTTGTGTTTATGCACAGAAATATATAAATCCATCGAACAAGCAACCCATAGTTGAAATATCATGAGGTATCGTCGTGGATGGCGTGGCAGAGGTCGTCCGCCAAAACCAATTAGTCTTAGCCATGTACCCGTACCGACAACCTTTACACCCAACATAATGAAAGATTCTATCCCCATCCAACTCTTTGCCTCCGAGCTAGAAGCTATGAGACTAGTTGATGGAGAAGAACTTGATCAAGAAGAAGCGGGGAAGAGAATGGGCGTTTCTCGGGGAACTATCTGGCGATTAGTCCAATCTGGGCACAGAAAAACAATCACAGCATTAACAGAAAGCAGGCCCATCACAATTACGATGGAGACAAAAGATGATTTATAGTAGCCACTAAATTGCACACGAGCATATGGATGAAAGAAAGGAGAATAAGATTGGTGAGTAAGTCGAGATTATGTTCACTAATTGAATAATTAATCTCCACTTGGCTTGTATTTGTCGGGATCAGCACGGTATACTTTTTCTACAGTTTTACTTGCACCCGGCGTATCTAACTCCACATCTCGTTTTTCACCACGTGCTTCACCCAAAACTTCTTTGAATACATCACTTTGAATTATTAGACGCATTACCTCGTTAGCGCCGGTCCATATTGTACTAAGACGAGCATCACGGAATAAGCGTTCAATTGGATAGACATCGGTATATCCGATACCGCCAAGTATCTGCATGGCTTCTGAGACCGTTTGGAAACATGTTTCAGTTGCAAATAATTTTGCTTGGGATACTTCTTTTCGACAGGGGAGCTTTGCATCTGCTAGACGGGCTGCTCGATATACTAGTCCGCGAGCGGCATCAAGAGCTGTTGCTGCATCAGCAATTTTGAAACTAATACCTTCGAAGCGACTGATGGGTTGCCCAAAAGCTTCTCGCCGCGCTGCGTATCGGATGGCTATTTCGAGAGCAGCACGTCCTATCCCTATTGCGCCTGCAGCAGAGGTCAGACGTTCTGGTACCATCATAGTGTTGAAGATGTCAGCAGCTCGATTAATTGAGCCGATTAGGTTTTCCTTTGGGACCTCAACATTCTGGAGTACAATACGTGCAGCACCCATGCCTCGGCAACCCATTAGGTTGTATTGTTCATCCACTTTTACACCCATGTCTCGTTCAACGAGAAAAGCGCTAAGTGATTCGTGTGGTTTTGCCTTGAAGTCGGTTTTTGCGTATACGAGAAAGTAGTCAGCGCCGACACCACCAGCTACGAAGCGTTTCTCGCCATTGATGATGAAATGGTTACCTTTTGAGGTTGCTGTTGTTATTGTGCCGAAGAAGTCGGATCCGCCACGTGGTTCAGTAAGACCTTCAGCGCAGATTTTTTCCCCCCGGAGTGTAGGTGCAAGGTAGTTTCGTTTCTGCTCTTTGGTTCCAAATTTATCAATGGCTTCGCCAATGATACTGGGTAGTGAATAGGCACAACCTATGGAGATGCCAAGAACACCTATCTCTTCTATTGCAGCCATTTCAGATACCCAGTTAAGCCCGCGTCCACCAAATTCTTTGGGAAATCGTAGTCCCAGTATGTTTTCTTTAGCGGCAGCCTTGACAAAGTCGTAGGGGTATTCCTGCGTGTTACCGTCCATGCTTATGAGGAGATTGGGATCCACCTTATCGCGTACAAAGGTGCGAATCTCATCGCGCACTGCGCGTTCATCATTATTTAGGAGAATGTCAAACATCTAGGAACCTCCATTATAATACATAATAGGAATACTTGGATGTTTAGTTTTCATTCCAATAAAGCGTTGAGGGTATCATTATCTGTGGATGTTCGAGAGATAAGGATTGCATCCACTGGGCAGACAAGTTCGCAAGCTAGACAATCTAGGCAATTGGATTCGCCTTCAGGATCAATTCTTGTTGGATGGGTCTTTGATGTGATTTTTGTGAATACGTCAACTGGGCACACTACAAGACACTTTGAGCATGCTGTGCATAAATCCAAATCAATGGCTACACGTGTACCATGTATGCCTAGCTGGGATGTTCTAGATTGCCATACGCTGTGACCCTTATGGGTCCCGATTACTTGCCAAGTTCGTTGGAATGATTTGTCGATTGGCAATTCGTTTCTTCCTTGGCTGTGATGAAGGATGTATATTGGTTTTCTCATCCCTAGTTTTCATCTGGGCCTTTGTATGAAGCTATGTATTTGAGAACTTCTTCATCGGTGAGATCATGCCAGTGTTTATAATAGCTGGCAACAGCGAAGGGCATTGCTGAACTGACATGGAGTGCTACAAGAGTATCGCACACAGATTTTAGGAGATGGACTGCTTGGGTGGAAGCCACTGGTACAGCTACAATTAGTTGTTTTGGTTTTGCTTTTTGTACTGATTTAGCAGCGACCATCATTGTATAGCCTGAAGCAAGACCGTCATCTACGAGAATCACTGTCCGATTTTGAATCTTGGGTGATGGTTTATTACCACAAAAAAGCTTTTGGCGTCTCTTAATTTCAGCCAGGGTCTGTGACTTAATATCTCGGATTTTAGCATCAGAAAGATGAAGTTGAGGTGCTAGATTGGGATTTAGAAAGAAAGTGCCATCAGGAGCAATGGCACCAAATCCTGCCTCTGTATTCCATGGGATTTGCAGCTTTCGTACAATCATCAAAGCGAACTCAGCGTAAATTTCTTTTGCTATGATAACACCAACCGGAACCCCGCCACAGGGAATAGCTAATACGAGTATATTTTCTAGGTCGAGTTTTAATAATTCAGCCAATAATTTTTTACCAGCATCTTCACGATTGTTGAAGAGCGGGTAAATGTCAAACACACCGATGCACCTTTATGAGCGTACCACCTAGCATATTGGCAGGAGGTCTTATCTTAGGATTTAATTGGTCATTGCAGGAAAATGGGATTAAATATTTTCCCACAACATTGCAACAGCTTTCAGTTAATGACTTCATTCAGTTGCTTGATGAAGTAAAGGTGATTGATGTTGAAGCGAGACATGGCAGATAAATTGCTTAAGGAGCTGAACACTCCTCAATTTGGTCATTGGATTCGAAAACTGGAAGTCCGTGAAGACCTTAGTGGCGAGGCTTATGTTACATTCTATACAGATTGTCTAACCTCAATGCGAGTCATAGATTTAGAAAAGGTTGCACAAGCCTTTGCTGTGTTTTGGCGTGCGGAACCATCCCGCACAGAACAAGCAATATTTGTTCGCCTTTGGGAACGCAGCTAATAATATAGGCACCCTTCCAAGGACATAGCCAAAAGATGGCGAATAAAGATGTCCCAGCTAACATTGATTGAGATTATTATGAGAGGTGTATCCCATTAGTTCAAAACCAGCAGAACCCGTCTCCATTCGCGAGCTAAGTAAGGGACATTTAGATGCGGCAGCGCAAGTCTATGCTCAAGGACTCCTAATGGAGACTCCACCAGGATCTAGTGAATCGTTGGAAGCATTAGTACAAATTATGCGACACCATCTTCAGAGTTATCTTCTTAAGAAGAATACAAGGCAGATTTGGCTTTCCTTCATCAGAAACCACCCGTGTGGGCTTCTCGACTTCTATTACCTGCCAATGACTATTCGCATTCGCTTTCTATGTGCCATTCCCCCAAGTCAAGGTATTGGCACCCAGTTGATGACTCACCTTGCCCAGTTTGCTCTCGATAATAATGTAAGGTTAATCCTTACAACCATCAGTTCGCTAGACCAGCGTGCGATGAATTTTTACTTTAGTCACATAGGTTTCTTTAAAACAGGCAAGCGTACTGAGGAATCAAACTTTGATCTATTTCTTGCCGCCGTTTACCCCAAAGAGATACTCCTACGCTTAAATCGACAATCGTCCCCTGACTAAGTTATAAAGAATTAATATTTTGGGCTTTAAAGAAGGCAGACTACTTTTTCTCTGTACAGAGTTTTAAAGCACACAACGTTTCTTCAAAGGAACGCTGGAAAAAGCCTTCAATCATTAATTGATTGGATTTCTGAAGTCGCTGTTGCATCTTTGAATCCAATGGAGTACCGATAAGCTCAGTTTCTGCTGCTTCAAGGAATTCCGTAGCTATCATCCGCCAACATTCGCGCTCGAATTGACGCGATGCCTTCAGAGCAAGCATATACTCATACTCGTCAAGGCGAACAGACATCTACTTCCACTGATTATAAAATGCCCATGTTATTGCCACCATAAGCAATAGCATTGGCCAGTATACCCAGTAAACGACGCTGTAATTTGGAATTCTGATACTGGAAATAAAGGTCCAGAACCACCAATAAAAAGCGTCTATGAGACTTGCCCCAGCAACAGGTAATGGTAGGAGGGGAAAAAGAAGAATAGCAGACATTCTTGCTAGGAAGATTGGCGTGAAGATGAAGAAGATGCCGAATAACATTGCCATGCAATGCCGTTCACTTGCATACAATATGATTTGTCTCCAGACTTCGGGATAATTTTCCCAGATGAACGTGTCATAGAAAACCTTGTCCCGAGAGTTCCAACCTACCTGGATTTTATCGTAGAGGTGCAAAGGGACTTCTTTAGATGGTTGAACTTCTTGAGTGTCGGGTTTAGGTTTTGCTTGTAGCATCTTAATGAAGTGGAGCATCCGGTTCTTCGAAGGAGATTGATCTGGCAAGGTCTGGATTAATGTTGATGCATGGTTGGAGACTAAATCGATGATTTCTGCAACTCTTTGATAATGCAAGCGCTTCTTTGAATATTGATATTGAGCAGGGAACCAATGACTTAGTAGTCTGGAGCCACTTAGTCGATGGCTCAGGTCGTATATTCCATAAAAGAGGATGAATCCAACGAGTGGACCTGCGAAGGCTAATATCACTGCAACAAGAACAGAGACACCTAATTCTGGAGGGTATAAACTGAGTATTTCTGGGAAGACCCAAAGAGATACTAGTACTGCCATGTATCCAGGTATCACCATGCGCAATAACAGGCGAGTCTCGCTTGTGCCACCAAGAATTGACATGGATGAACACTCCAGATCTATTACATTGTTTAAAGGTGCTTAATCTGCCCTAAAAATGCATAACTTGTTAAAAAAATCAGCTTAGTGAGGCGATGGATTTCTTCTGATATTCTTTATGTAGTTGGGAAAGGCAGAGCTCGGCTAGTGTTCCAATTGCAGCAGCGGTTGTTGAGTACCTAGATTTGAAAAGTTGATTTGAAGGTACTTTGTCAATTAGAGTGTCGTCAGCATTAGCAACAGCAACGGCCAAGAGCCTGTGCCTAGCAGCTTCACGAATGAGAGAAAAATCATTAATTGAGTTGACCAAGACAACACCTCCAGGATTTTTCTCGGATTTTAATAGATACTTTAAAGCAAAGCCCTTGTCAACATAAGCCTCCTTTTCCTGATGACCATCTGCATGTTTTACAATTACCTTATTCGGATGAACATCGCAGGCATCAAATTGGAGATGAATGGATCCCACTGCGTCAGAAGACGGTGTGGTAGTGAAGCCAAATTCCTTGGATAGCTCAAGAATTCTAGGAATGATGTCATCATGCCAGTCAGGAAATTCCTGTGGGTTAGCAATGGGTTTGATGGTGAATCGGACTTCATTGGGTTGAATCCAGAATTTTCCTGATACCAATTCATCTTTGGAAAGTTTTTCTTTAAGAAGTGCAATAGCAGAATAGTATTGGGAGGATGCTTTACTTGTATATCCCCAATTGGACCGGTGTGCACGGGCAACTAGTCCTTCTTCGCTGAAGATTATATGGTTGGATAAGCCAAAGGGCTCGATTAGGCGGCCCCGCACATATTCGTAACTGTTTCCAGTTACAATTCCAAAGTTAATTGGAATATGATTGAATTTGCTGATTCGGTTGGCGATGTTGTGAACGACATATGAATATTGGTTGATTAATCCGCATTGCTTGACAGCTGCTTTTGGATGTGTTTCCAATAATGAATCATTTAGGTCAGCAACAAAGAAGAGTGAAGAGCATTTTGAAAACTGACTTATCTTTTTGAAGCGTTCTACCTCAAAATTAGTTTTTAATATTTGTTGAAATTTTTGCTCATCTTGTGAAGGAAACGGAATTTCTGTTGTCATGGTTTGTGTCATAGCCACTCAGAATGGGGATATAAAAAAGCCTTCCTTATAAGGGCATCAACTGGAATAATCTTGTCTGTCTTGGAGAAAAAATAGAAAAAAGTGGGCAAGGAAAAAAAAAGCCTTGCATTGAAATATGTTGAATATTCACTGAAACTCTGTTTTAGTATCGTCGTTGCCGTCCACGATCACGATCTCGATCAAATCGTCGTCCGCCGCCGCCACCACCATAGCCACGGTCTCGACCATATCCTCCCTAGGATCGTCGTCGATATTGTTGCTCGTGTTCAGGAGCTGACATATCATTTTCGGAGTCGATTTCATCGATGGGTTTATCCGCTTCTTTTAGTTCGCCATAGCGACCTATGTTGAGACGGAGATGACCCTTGAAGAGGCTTGTGTAACCCCGTTCCAGTCGATAGGTTTTTTCATCTTCTACTGTATCAATCATATCATCCCATAGGGAAAGAATGACAGTTCCAGAAGAGTCTCCTACAACTGCATCTAGTACACGGTGATTTTCGCCATCACGTCGAGAGACAACCTCTCGGACTTCACCTTTCTCGACAATCTTAAAGGTGATATTCAAACTTCTCATTCCTGGTCGCAGTTCAGCGACAGTAGCCTCAACAGGCTCTTGTTCGGTGCTCATTTTAGGTACCACGTTTCTTAGTTCAGGCTTCCAAAAACGAATCTTTCCTCAGGGGGCTCAACCGCAGTGCAGAGGGTACCACCGGAGAAAACGATTCTGCTTGTTAGCACTGCTGCATCAACCTCTCAATAGGCTATATATAAAGTCTAGGGGTCTAATGCCTAAATGGTGGTATACCAAAACTGTGCAACTTGCTTCACTATAAACCCAGCAAGAATAACTCTTGCAGGCTAATTTATGCAACGCCTTTATCAACGAATGAGACGATATTTCAGGAAGAGAATTGCTTTATTCCATTGTAATTTGGAAAAGCTACGGTGGTCCATAATCATGAACAAGGATTTAGACACTATGGTTCTTCGACTGATAACCTATGGTCTTTATGTGGTTTCTTCTAAGCTCGGAGAAAAGGTGAATGGGCAAATAGTAAATACAGTATTCCAAGTAACCTCAGAGCCACCCTGCATTGCAGTATGTATCAACAAACAGAATCTTACACATGAGTATATCTCCAAGAGCAGAGTATTTTCTGTTTCAATTCTTGATGAAGAGACTCCAATGACCTTCATCGGGCTTTTTGGATTCAAATCTGGTCGTGATGTGGACAAGCTTTGCGATGTAGCTTATCAAAAGGGTATTGATAACTGCCCCATCGTCACCGAACATAGTCTTGGCATTCTTGAAGTCCGGGTCCTTAACCAACTCGATGTTGGTACCCACACACTTTTCGTTGGGAAGATTGAGAGGGGCAGGATTTTGCGCGAGGGTACTCCATTGACCTATGCCCATTACCATCAAGTCAAGGGCGGAAAAGCACCCAAGACTGCTCCAACATACATCGCATCAACCCCAAAAACAGCACCCACCTACATCCCTCCTTCTGATTAATCGAAAATCTATGATATAAAACCAGAAGCTGGTATTGCAATCATATTTAGAAATGCATCTATTTTGTAAGAGATTTCCTAATTGCTTTGAATTTTGATTCCATTCTCCGACGTAATTTATTTGTGAGGGCACGACGACTTTGGTCATCATCGAGGAATTCCTCCAAGATTGGAGATTGGAGGACTGTATTCAATTTATGAGCGCCCTTCCGCAATGGAACTAAGAGCTCGCTTAATTTCTCCCAATCCGCACGAGCTTCCTCAGCTTGCGTTAACGCCAACTCAAGTGTAACAATAGAAATCTCTTGAGGGAGAAGATCACTTGCAGACTTAGAGGGATTAATTAAAAATTCTTCAACCCATTTGGAAACAGAATCGGTTAGGGGGAGCACAGCACGTAGCAGAGCCTCTACATGTTGTAGGAACCGTAAATAAGCCATCTTGCGAAGTTTTACAAACTCTCGCAGATTTTGTAATCCATCACTAAGTTGATCGATACGACTCCGGCTTGTCTTCATCTTTCTTGATGAGAATACTGTTGGTGATGATTCGTCAATGAACATAGGAGTTGAAAACACGACACTGAATATGATGTCGCAATATTTGACAAGGTATTTCATAACTTCTCTAGGATTTTCACCACTATGGGCTCCATCGAGAACTTCAATAAGTTGTTCATAGAGTTTTTCGAGATTCTGTGTGGTCCACGCTAATGCTATCTGCTTCACATTCTCCATAAAGGACCCACGAAACTGCTCTGTAAGTTCTAAAAAGCGGGGTGCTTTTTCTAGCAATTCTTGGGTTTCAACAACAAGGCGATCTACTTCCTGGGAGACATCAGCTAGGACCCATTGCAAGTAATCCTCATCAAAGGTTTTCGTTTGAAGAAGAGCAGCCACACTTGTTTGCCTACGTTCTATCTTTGTAATCTCGATGGCTGTGATACTAAGGTTATGCGCTATCCCAAAGACATGATTTGCCCAGCGATTAACAAGATTGACGTATTGTTGGATTATTCCCAGAGCTTCAAGAAGTTCATCAATCCAATCTGCCTCTGCTTGAATCCACGCATCAGGTTGTTGAAGTACCTTACTAGAGGAAAACGGATCGTAAACAGCACTACCTAGTTTGATGACCTCAAAGACAAATGCTCGAACTTCATCAAGGTAATTTGCGAGAGCTAGTCGGATTGACATCATTAATGAATTATGTGTTTGAGGAGTTTAGGTTTTTCCCCCATATTTCGAAGAGAATAAAAAAGCAATATGACTAGAGAACTGCCTGCAATCTCTTGGCATTCTCTGCATTCTCATCAGCTAAACGTTCAAAGATTTCAGCAGGTTCACTTAGGAAACTGATTTTTTCAGCAGCACCTTTATAGAAAGCGTGAATTTTTTGCTCCAAGGATTCCGCTAATTTAGCTAGGGCAGCATCACCAGTACCAACTGGAATCTCAGTCTTAGGATGATATTGGTCTCCGTCCAATCCGCTAATTGGTTCGAGTATCATTTCTGTTGTGTTTTCACGGCGAACACGCAGCAATAAGTCGATACGTTTCTGTCCACGAAGTAAGAGGGATTCGAACAGTCCTTTCAGTTCTTGACTTGTAGCGATGCCCATGGCAGATTCATAGAATGCTGCTGCAATAGCTTCAAGGTCCAAAGCAAACTTGAGTGCCGCACCAAATGTCCTAAGTTCCATTATATTGCCCTCGAACCCTTGCTAGAACCAACGGGTGATTACAACCTTGTTTTCAGTGAAGAAACTAACTGCGTCTTGACCCTGCCCATGAAGATCTCCCAAAAAGGAATCCTTCATTCCTGAGAAGGGAAACGTAGCAATGGGAGCCACAATACCGATGTTGATGCCAATATTTCCTGCACGTACCCGGTATTGGTACTCTCGAGCAACTTTGCCACTTGAGGTGAAAACAGAGGAGGCATTACCATAGGGATTAGCATGGATTATCTCTATAGCTTCATCAAGATTCTTCGCGCGAACAATGCTCATGACTGGACCAAAAATCTCCTCGCACGCAATGGTCATCTTAGGTGTAACATTATCGAAGATTGTGGGACCAATGAAATAGCCATTCGGATAACCAGGAACCTTAATGCCCCGTCCATCCAAGAGAAGCTTTCCACCTTCCTTAACACCCTTCTCGATATAGCCAAGCACACGCTCCATACCTGCCTTGGAAGCTAATGGTCCCATCTGGACTCCCTCTTCCAATCCGTTACCAACAACAATTTGCTTTGCTGCTTCAACAACAGCCTTCTTCAAGGATTCATAGACATCACCCACAGCCAATAAGACAGCACCACTAAGACAACGTTGCCCAGTGCAACCAAAGAAGGAAGTCATGAGCGCAGGGACAGTGCGTTCCAGATCAGCATCAGGCATAACAGTAAGGAAATTCTTAGCTCCGCCCTGAACCTGAACACGCTTGGCATTCTCACCACATTTACTATAAAGAAGCCTACCAACCCTAGTAGAACCAACAAAGGACATACCAACAGTATCCGGACTCTCAACGAGAGCAGAAACAGCCTCAGCCCCCCCATTCACCAGATTAAGAACACCCTTGGGAAAACCAATCTCATGAATAAGCTCAAATTGCCGAACCTGACTCAAGGGCACCTGTTCAGAGGGCTTAACAATATAGGTGTTACCACAAGCAAAAGCATAAGGCCAAAACCATGATGGTACCATTCCTGGAAAGTTAAATGGTGTAACGCAGAAGAATACGCCTAGTGGTTGTTTGATGACCATTTCGTCTATGCCTGAAGAGATGTCCTCCATGTTGTAACCCATTTGGAGTGTGGGGATGCTTGCTGCGCATTCGACGTTTTCTATGGCGCGGCGATATTCGCCTCGTGCTTCGTCGAGGGCTTTGCCCTGTTCTGTTGTGAGGATTTTTGAGAGTTCTTCGAAGTGCTCTTCAAGAGCGTCTCGGAAACGGAATAGATAGCGGATTCGTGTTTGTGGTGGTGTTGTTCGCCATCGTTTGAATGCTTCTTTTGCCGCTTGGATTGCCTGTTGGGCTTCTTCAGCTGTACTCATAGGTGTCTTTCCGATGACTTCACCTGTTGTTGGGTTGATGATGTCACGGGTTTCTTTGGTTTTTGACTCAACCCAGCGACCATTAATATAATTTTTTACAACTTCGATGGCCATTGCTGTACACTTCCAGTTTTGCAGAAGCCACTAAACTGCTTGAGACTATATATTATTGTTGTGTCGCTGTTCAAACGGTTATTTTATGTGTACGAATTTGACTGCATCCTCGGGACAGACTATTGCGCAGAGTCCGCATCCATCGCACTTTTCTGGGTTGACAACAGCGACGTTTTTCTCAAGGCGAATGGCTGCGTAGCCAGTGTCTGCGCAAGCAATCATGCATTCCTTTCCTCCTTTGCATTTCTTTGGGTCTATCTGGGCGACAATAGGAGGAAGTTTGGATAGGGCTTCCCAAGTGGTGATTCTGGGTAGGGCTTTGCCAACTATTTCTTCGAGGGTTTTGTATCCCTTTTTGTTCATGAATTTGGTCAGTTGGCCTGTGAGGTCACGAATTATTCTGAAGCCATTCCACATTGCGGCTGTACATATCTGTAGCGTTCGAGCGCCCACCATGAGGTATTCTGCTGCGTTATACCAGTTCTCGATGCCGCCAATTCCGGAGATTGGAATATTGGGGAGTGCACGTGCTATTTTTGATACTATGCGAAGTCCTATGGGGCGTACAGCAGGTCCACAAAAACCACCGTAAGTACTTAGACGTTCGTCTTTATTTGCGCCGTAAGCGATTGGAAGTGGTGTTGCTGTCTCGATGTCGATGCCTATGAGTGATTCCACAGTATTGATGGCGGCAATAGCATCAGCTCCTCCCTTCACTGCAGCTTTGGCAATTGGCACAACATCAGTGACGTTCGGGGTCAGTTTGACCATTATTGGCAGATCGGTTCCTTGCTTTGCTGCACGGGTGACACGTTCCACAAGGTCTGCATTCTGACCGATGAATGCGCCCATATGTTTCTCTGGTGAACCATGGGGACAGGAGACGTTGAGTTCAAGAGCATTTACACCTGTTTGCGACATTGTTTCTGCAAGTCTTGTCCAGCCTTCAGGCTCGGGACTTGACATGATACTGCCGATTAGTATGAAATCCTTTGGAGCCTTTTCCTTAATTTCTGGAATCCACTTTTCCGTCCAAGTCTTTAATGAATGGCGTGAAATTAGCTCAATATTATTCATGCCGATTAAGCGACCCTTAAGTCGAAGTGCACCCAACCGGGTTCGTGGATCCACAGTAGGTTTTTCAGCGACAGTCTTAATGACCGCGCCTCCCCAACCAAGCCGTGCGGCATGAAGAATGTGATTTGCATCCATTGTGGGTGGAGCAGAAGAAAGCATATAGGGATTCTTGAAGGGTATACCCGCAAATTCGATTTCCAGTTGGTTATTAGACATAATTCTTCATATCTCCTATACAGCCTATTTTATCCTTCACTCAATAAAGGCTTTAGGAAGGTTGTCTAATATTGAAACCAACTAGCAAAGGCGGCTAAAAAAATGGATGAAAAACTTGTCCCAAAGGATCTTCGCAAAGAGTATTCATTGAAGGAGCTTTTAGACCTCGAAAAGAAGTATGTTGTCCCGGCAGTAGGGCATTACTATAAGGAGCCACTGCTCTTGGTTCGTGGTGAAGGAGCAACACTGGAAGATTACGCCGGAAAGCAATATATCGATTTGTTCGCAGGTATTTGTACAACCATAACTGGGTATGCCCATCCAAAATTTGTGAGCACTCTTCAATGGCAGGCTGAACGCCTTGTCTATACAAGTTCACTCTACGCGACAGTGCCCTATGCAGCTTTAGCTCACAAGTTGGCACAAATTGCACCTCGGGGATTAACTCAATCATTCATCGTGAATAGCGGCTCAGAGGCTAATGAAGCTGCACTCTTTATGGCAAAGAAGTATACAAAGAATCCCTATATTGTATCATGCACAAGGGCATACCATGGTCGTACCACCCTAACACGAGAAATATCAAGTGTTGGATGGAGGACTGTTCCTGAAAGCCATCCACCAGGGGTACGATTCCAACCCTACGGTTACTGCTATCGATGCCCATTTGGGAAGGAATATCCTGAATGTGACATAACTTGCGCTAGATATCTTCGTGAATTGATACGTACACAAACCAACAATGCAATTGCCGCCTTCATTGCTGAGCCCATACAGGGAGTTGCTGGCATCATTCAGGCACCACCCGAGTTCTTCAAAATTACACACGAAATCGTAAAGGAATATGGTGGGCTTTTCATTTCTGACGAAGTTCAAACTGGGTTTGGTCGCACAGGAAACAAGTGGTGGGGAATTCAACACAGTGGTGTAGAACCTGACATCATAACTTTAGCCAAAGGCTTTGGAAGCGGAGTCCCAATTGGAGGTTTCTTGACACGCCCTGAATATGCAGCAGAATATACAATGACTGACAGTTTTGCCACTTTTGGAGGCAACCTACTCTCATGTGCAGCTGCATGCGCAGTCATTGAAATAATTCAAGAAAGTGACTATCTAGGCAAAGCAGCCAAACTAGGTAACACAATCAAGCAAAAACTTCAGTCACTCCAAAAGGACCATCCAATAATGGGAGAAGTACGAGGGCAAGGAATGATGTTGGGTGTGGAACTTGTCCGGGACAAGACCACAAAGGAGCCTGCCACAAAAGAACTGCTTCAAGTAATGGAAATTTGCAAGAACAACGGATTGCTCATTGGAAAGGGCGGTCTTGATGGTAATGTGATTCGTATTCAGCCACCCCTCGAACTAACCCAAAAGCAAGCTGAAGAGGCATGCTCCATACTGGATAGGGCGTTCACTGAAGTCGAGCGAACCCTAGACTAGGGTTCAATTAATTTATGATATGTATCAGGACGTCGGTCCCTGTAGAACTGCCAAGTGTTTCGCACTTCACGAATCATGTCAAGATTCACATCAGCAAAAACAAGCTCATCTTTATCTCGTGATCCCTTGACGATGATTTCTCCGCGTGGGTCAGCGACATATGAGCTTCCATAGAATGTGCCAATCTTCCAGGGTCCCTGTCCTACACGGTTAATTGCAGCGATGAAATATCCGTTGGCAACAGCATGTGCTGGTTGTTCAAGCGACCATAGGTGCTCAGAGAGTCCAGCGACGGTGGCGGAGGGGTTGAAGACAATCTCTGCCCCATTCAATCCAAGGGCACGAGCGCCCTCGGGAAAGTGACGATCATAGCAGATGTAAACACCAACCTTGGCATGTGCAGTTTCGAATACTGGATAACCAAGGTTTCCTGGGCGAAAGTAAAATTTCTCCCAGAACCCAGGGTCTAGATGTGGAATGTGGACTTTTCGGAATTTTCCAAGGAGTGAACCATCATCGTCAATGACAATGGCAGTGTTGTAATAAACGCCAGTTTCTGCTTCTTCATACATTGGAGCTATAATTGATATTCTGTGTCTTTTTGCCAGTTTAGCCATTCTTTCTGTGAGTGGACCTGGAATTGGCTCAGCATACTTATACCACCTTCGGTCTTGTTCTGCACAGAAGTATGGACCAAAGAATAGTTCCTGAAAACAGAGTATCTGAACATTTTTCTTGGCTGCTTCAGCAGTGAAGGCTTCATGTTTCTGAATCATTTTTTCAATGTTTGCCTGTATTGTTTTATCATCGGTGACTTCGCCTTCCCACTTGGCCTGTACAAGACCTACACGAACATTTCGCATTTGACTCACTTCAAGAGAACGAATAAAATAGAATGCCACCTTTAAAGCTAAAGGCATTTCCCAAAGCTAATATGGAAGAGAAAGAAAATAGATGGAGAGGTCTGAAAATGGCTGAATTGGATTTGATAATCAAGAATGGCCAAATCGTAACTTCGCTAGACTCGTATAAAGCGGATATTGGCGTAAAGAATGAAAAAATCGTCACCATATCAAAGGAGCTACTACCAAGTTCAGCAACCCGTGTTATTGATGCAAAGGGCAAGTATGTATTTCCAGGCGGGATTGATGTTCATGTTCACCTCCAGCTTCCCTTTTCCGGCACTATATCAGCAGACGATTTCGAAAATGGAACAAAAGCTGCAGCGTGTGGTGGTGTTACAACCGTCATTGACTTTGCCATTCAGACCAAGGGTCACTCCATAATGGAAGCCATCGAAGCACGTAGGAAAGAGGCTGATCCTAAGGTTTGCATTGATTATGGTTTACATGCTGCCATAACTGACTGGAACAAGGACACACAAGCTGAAATCAAGCAGGTCATTGACTATGGCATTCCTACTTTCAAGATGTTCATGATATACAAGAATGAAGGATGGATGGCAGACGATGGCATGCTCTTCAACGCCCTAGAAGAGACTTCCAAATACGGAGGACAAATTGGTGTGCATGCAGAAAGTGTCTTCGTGTTGGAAATGCTCATTGAACGCTATGCCAAGGAGAAGGAAAAATGGGGCGCCTATGGTCATACACTATCTAGACCATGTTTCACAGAAGAAGAAGCAGTGATCAGAGCAATAAAATGGGCAGAAGTTACTGGCGGCCAACTCTACATTGTTCACATGTCAACGGGTGAATCTGCAGATGCAGTTCGTGCAGCAAAACAACGTGGAGTGCGCGTCTACGCAGAGACATGCCCCCAATACTTGCTACTTGATGATGAAGTCTTCAAACGGAAGGATGGTCACCTCTTCGCCACCTGTCCCCAAATAAAGAAACCCCATGATAGGGAACGTCTTTGGCAGGCACTAATCAAAGGCGATGTTCAAGTAATAGCAACTGACACCTGCACCTTTGATACCAAACAGAAAGCCATGTGGAAAGGCGACTTCCGCAAAATACCCTTCGGCTTACCGGGTGTAGAGAGTATGGTACCTTTGATGTATACTGAAGGCGTTGGAAAGAAACGCTTCCCAGTGAATCATTTGATAGAACTTGTTAGCACCAATCCCGCCAAACTCTTTGGTATGTACCCAGAAAAGGGCACTATTGCAGTGGGAAGCGACGCTGACCTTGTCATTTTTGATCCAACAAAGAATGTCACCCTTCATGCAGCAGACCTTCAAACCAACTGTGACTGGAGTCCGTATGAAGGTTGGAAGCTTGTTGGATATCCAACAACAACAATTTCACGTGGTTCGGTAATTGTTGAGAGTGGAAAATTCATTGGCAAGGTAGGACATGGAAGGTTCCTAAAGCGAAAGCCACATGGTTCAATATAGAACTGCAACTTGTGAGCAGGAATAATATTACAAGAAAACAGGAATTTGCAAACGCTCCTGAAATGTCTTACGAAAAACAAGATGAAGCAACTATTTTTTCACTGCGGTACAGAGAGCGTCAAATGTGCTGCCAATACGAGAGCGCCATTCATGATAGAGTTCTAATCGGCGTAAATCCGCAGTGAAAAAACTTTCAACCGAGGAGGATTGGATGAGGGTATTCAAAACAAGAGTATTCTTTAGAATATTCCCACTGTCAATAACAGCTTTGTCCCAATCAGCCAGTGCATCCGCAGCTTGTTGTAGAGCCAATGTCAAAGTATCGAGATTTATTGATTTGGGAAGAAAATCCTCGGCTGATTTGGATGGAGTGGAACGGTATCTACCTAGCCATAGTGAAACGGATGTACTTGCAGGAAGAATAGCGCGAAGTATTGCTTCTTCATGTTGGAGTAGGAGCAGATACACTTGTGCACGTCTTTGTATAAATTCCCTCAGATTTTCTGTATGATGGATAAGTTGGTCAACAAACCCCTGACTTTCCCTTAGGTCTTTGGGTGAATAGGGGACAGTTGAAGATTCAATTACCAATATTGGCGTATGGGTAGCTACTGTTAATATGATTTCTAAATACATACCAAGTTGCTGGAGAATTTTCTCAACATCATCAGCAGAGTGAGCAGCTTGAAGAAGATCACTAAGTGGGTCATGAAAGCCACGACGAGCGGTGGTAGTCCAGATCAACGCAATATTCTTTACATGCTCAAAAAAGGGGCCGCCCAACTTGCCTGAAATTTCCACGACGCGGGTCCCCTCAGAAGTCATGTGTTTTGTAGTAGCAGCTAACCTGTCCATTTCCTCAGAGACATCCACAAGCACCCAATGAAGATAATCCTTGTCAAAGGATTTGCTCAGTAAGACATCTATGATTCTTTTTTGTCCAGCGGAAATTTGACCCAATTCTCCATCTGTGATTCGAAGGTTCGTTGCTAATCCCAAGAAGTGATCTGCCCAACGTTCAACTAGAGACAGATATTGTTGAATAAAATTGAACACGTCAAGCAATCCCTTTATCCAATCCATTTCCATCCGAACAATGAGACCCGGCTGACGAATAATCTCATTGAATTGATCCATTTTGTAGATACCTGATTCGATTCGCCAGACCTTAAGAGTAAATTCTCTAACAACTTCTAAGTGTTTTGCCAACGCTTCCCGAATCTCTTTCATTTTGGGTAACCCGCCCTCCACGAAGCAAAGCCTATTGAGATTATCTATTATTCTCAGCACCTCTTTAATAGTAGTGTTAAGAATGAAAGAGCGTTAGAATTTGTATTAGTCTAAATTATAATTCTAGACAGGAGTGGATTGATGGTTTGGCATCTAAAGAAATAGTAGATGAGGAGAAGCTAGCTGAATCAGCTTTAAGAAAAAATGCTCTCATTGTTGTTCTTATCATTTGGATTATGTCAGATATTTTAGCTCTGGGAATCCAAATTTTGATGCCTATAGAATTTAGCACCCTAATTTGCTTGGCATGGCTAGCAGAAATGCTCATTCTTTTTGGAGTACTCACAATCTTGGGAGGACGCAAGTTTGCTCTGGGTGCAACCTATGTGTTACTCCCACGGTTATTCCTGCCAATCCTCATAATCACAATGTTCTTGCCATTACCTAACCCGATGCTGACTCTCTTCCAGATAATTGCTCTCATACCCATTGGAATAATCTTGTTGAGCATCATTAGCTGGAAGTTTTCTAAGCACTTTAGTGACCCACAAATGATGGAGGGCATAGGTGTTGTTGGCATATTCATGGGCATCCTTTGGCTTGTAGTGTTTGGAATTCTCTTTTTCTTTCTCAGCAGTTTCTAGATTGGGGAATTTATGCACTATAGTTATTAATTGCAGAAATTGATGCCCCAAAACTATGTAGTTATAGATGGGAATTAACAGACAATATAGAATTATAATGAACCATGTTTTAGTGGATAAGAATGGTATCCAATGAGCTAGTGGAGGTTACAGACCAGCTTTTCCTCCTTCCAGGAAATAATGACGGCAGGTTTCCATATTCTCATTCGATTCTCATTCTTGATGAAGAAATCGTATTGATTGATACTGGTTGCGGTATTGAAATCTTGAAGGAATTGAAAAAGAGATTTGAAATAAGTCATGTTATTAACTCGCATACTCATCCTGATCACTCAGCTGGCAATTGGGTGTTTCAGGGGAGACCAATCTGTGTACCTGAGGAAGGGTTTGATAGTAGCGGTGACATAGTGGCACTTTCTAAGAGATTTGCGAATGAAGAGCTTGCTGAGACCTGGCAACACTTTGTAAAAAAAGCCTTGGGCTTTCAGGATTGTCAGCCAACAGGAACATACACGGAGGGTCAGCCTTTAACCTTCGGAGAAACCTCCCTAAAAGTGATTCATACACCAGGTCATACAGTGGATCATTACTGTTTTTATGAAAAAGAGCAAGGTGTTCTCCTTTCATTCGATTATGATTTAACCTCATTTCCTTGGTATGGTCACAGAGAATCTAGTCTTTCTGAATTTCGGGCATCCATAAAGCGGCTAAAGGCTCTTTCGCCTAGGATTGTGGTCTCATCTCATAGGGGAATTATTGCTGAGAATATTGATGCAGAATTTGACAGATTCTCAAAGATAATTGATGAAAGAAATGTAAAACTCCTTAAATTGCTAGAAGAGGGAAAAACGATTGAAGGGATTGTTGATATGGCGCCAATTTATGGTAAGTTTCCCTATGCAGAAACCTTGCTCCGATATTGGGAGACACAAATGATAAGGCAACACTTGGAAGAGCTTGAAAAAGATGGAAAAGTGCACCAGCAAGGCGATTATTTCATCAGAAACAAGAAATGAAACGGTTCAAAGCCGCTCTAAGAGAGCTAGCAAAGAAGTAACAGTCTTATTCTGTTTAGACACCAAGTGCTAGTTACTCAACATAATTTTCATTTTTCAGAATTTTTTCATACCTGCTTAGTTTAGGAAGAATGCCTTCACTTTTCATCAAGCATTCTTCCCTCTCTAATCTGTACGTGTGTTATGTCCTTTGGGAGATTCAATAGTCCCTTTCGCAAAAAAGCGGGATAAAGGGGACAGCTATTTAGAGTAGATGTTGAGTGCCATTTGAGGACAAGTTCCTTCCCATCTTCATCTCCAATGAAGGTATTCTGTCGGTAACAAGGAGAATCGGTAAGGAAATTAAAAAGGTAGTAAAAACCAATCTCATGAAATGGTTCAGAATCCTCTGTTTCTTCTTGGTAGAAGCCTTCTACAATCCATAGAAGCCGTTCAATAATGATTTGGCTATTTATTTCTTCCAACATCTCGCGCCTAAGGGCCTGTTCGGTGGTTTCCAAAAAATGCACTCCACCGCCTGGGAGAGTCCAAAAATCCCAGCCCTTTAATCGCTCTAATAATATGCTGTCGCCTTTGAAGGCTGCCCCCGCAGCTCTCAACCTAAAAGTACCTTTACCTTCCCAATTGCTAGACATGGCATCATTGGAAGGCTAGTCTTCCTCTTTTGCTTTTTCCTCAATAATCAACATCAAATTTTTCATTCTTGCTTTTGATTAGAAATTTATCTTACTCCATTTTTGAAGAAGCCTCATTATAACTGCTATAAGGGTACGTGTGAGGATGTACTTATCCCAATTACTGGAACTAGCCAAGATTTGTGGGTTCTGAGTGTATTGTTGAAGTTCTTTTCTGTAGTATTATAGTGAACCCAAGACCAAGAAATCTAAACAGACAAACTTCAGGTTACCAACAGTCAATACACTTATTTTTCAATGAATATATTGACAAGTCAGGCTACTTCATTTCTTTTTACGATTTTCTGAAGTGAGGAAAAGGTATTTTCAATGTGTGGTCGGCATCGTCGATAGATTTCCAGACGGAGATTATCTGCAGCAAGAAATTTTGCGATTGAAGGGGATTTAAGGAGTTCGTTTAAGATGAGAGCTTTTTCAAGATAAGGCAGACAAGCTTCAATTATAGAATCCCACTCGATAAGGGCTTCCCCAGCTTGTTGAAGAGCAAACGGTAATGTGCTCGTAATGATATTTGAAGGCAGAAGAGTATCAATGGACTCTGATTGATCAGCATAATGTTTGACAATCCATCGCTCAACGGATATTGGAGGAGGAAGAACCGCACGGAAAATTGCTTCTTGGTGGCGGACAAAAAGCATGTACGCTTGTGTGCGTTGTAGCACAAATTTATGCATATTCTCAATTCCCTCTAGAAGCTGCTTGACCAGCCCATGACTTGACCTTAAGATTTTACGTGAGTAACTGGTTGTAGTCGACTCTCGAACAAACATAGGAGTCGAGGACACAACCATGGAGATTGTGTCCAAATAACGTCCAAGTAATTTTAGCTGAACCTTGACATCTTTTGTTGTATGTGCTGTTTGAAGCAGTGCGATAAGGGGCTCATAAAAAGTAAGATGGTCGGCATTTGTCCAAGCCAGCGCAATCTGCTGCACCTGTTCAAGGAAGGGACCACCAAACCGATTAGCAAGTTCTATAAATCTTGACCCCTTAGATGCTAATTCTCTTGTTTCAGCGACAAGACGGTCTACCTCCTGTGAAGCATCAGTAAGCACCCACTTAATGTAAGAGGAATCAAGTGCTTTCGTTCTTAGAATATCAACAGCTTTTGCCTCCAGACGCTCAAATCTACCAATCTCAGTCTCTGAAGCGCCAAGGTTTTGAGCTAATCCATAGACATGGTCAGCCCAGCGTTCCACTAGGGTGACATAAAGTTTGATAATTCCGAGAATTTCAAGTAAGGTACTAATCCAATCAGTCTCTATTCGGACAATGGTGTCAGGCTCACGAATAATCTTGGTTACTTGGTTAACATTGTAGAGACCAGAGTCCACACTAATAATTTCAAGTATAAAGGTCCTGACTAGTTCCATATATTTGCAAAGCGTTCGTCTAAGCAACTGCATCAATTCTAATTAAATCGCGTAATGTATAGTTGTTTCGGCAATACTGAAATAAGCCTTGAAAGAATAAGTACTTGGAATTCTAGCCTTCAGCAACTACAAATTAATTATTAAAATCCCCTCAAGTATCTACCAAAAAAGAAAAAATTGTAAGCAATTCATTTCAGACAATTGCCACAGATAGAAGCAACGATTAATAATGCTAAGACACAGGACCATATATTTTCTTATAGAAATTAGATGAATTGTGTTGCATGGATATTCTGGCAATCCTCTTTACCATTGTCGGTGGTCTTGCAGTCTTTCTGTATAGTGTTAAACTCCTGAGTGACAGCCTTAGCAAAATAACTGGACCTAGGGTTGCCAGAATTCTTGAAAAAACGACAGATCACCCTGTAAAGGGTATGGGTGTGGGTACAGCTACAACGATTATGACTCAGAGTTCAAGCATAACTGTTCTGACTCTGATCGGCATGGTCAATGCGGGAATAATGACTTTTAGGCAATCTGTCAATGTTATGTTAGGTTCAGAAATAGGAACTACAATAACTGCTCAGATTGTCGCTTTCAATATCGGAGTTGCATATTTTCCTCTGATCGCTGTTAGCTTCTTCGTAGGATTCCTTTCAAAAAATGAGAAGGTAAAACTTGTATCAAAGGTAGCATTTAGCTTGGGCTTGCTCTTTCTTGCCATGGATATTATGGGACAGGGAATAGAGCCTCTTGGTGATTTGCCCTATTTTACTGACTTGATAAACAGTTTTGGTTCTATTCCATTGTTTGGAATTCTCATAGGAACCCTGATTGCTGGTGTAACACAAAGCAGCTCTGCGACAACAAGCCTTGTCATTGCATTCGGCAGAGAAGGAGTCATCAATCTTGAATCTGCAATAGCTATTATTTTGGGAGCAAATATCGGAACCACCTTCCTTGAGTTATTTGCAACCATTGGAGTATCAGCTCCAGCAAAGAGGACCGCCATAGCTCAGGCACTAATCAACATAATTGGGGTTCTCATTTTTATCCCATTTCTTACATTCTTCACAGCATTCATTAGGCTAACTAGTTTAGACCTACCAAGGCAGATAGCCAATGCCCACACGATATTCAACGTGTTAGTGAGCATCATGTTCATACCATTTGTAGGTGCCCTAGTTTGGCTATGCGAAAGGGTGGTGCCGAAGAGGGAGGGAGAATTCAAACCAAGACATTTCTTTGACGAAAAGATGCTGAACTTCGCACAGCTTGCCTTGAGAGAAGCAGAGAAGGAAGTGATAAAGACAGCAGAAAAAACCGTTAGAATGATTCAACTAAGCAAAATCGCATTGCTTAACGAGGACACAGTTTCAGCAAAGGAAGCCCTAGACTTGGAATATGAAGTAGATGATATCTGCTATGAAACTGAACAATTCATTGATAAAATAAAGGAAGGGGA
>JABXGU010000211.1 GCA_016550415.1 archaeon
CGAACCCTATTAAATTTCAAAACTTCAAGGACATTAAATCCCACATGTTGAATTCGAAGATTGATTAAACAACCCGGATAGAAAATTACCTCATCAATAGGATTATCTACTTCAATCACATCTGGGACTTGCTCAACAAATGGTTGACTTTTAACATCAACAGCGTATCCACTTTTTTCAATTTGATCAACAAAACCCTGATGTCCCTGCAAAGGTCCAAGCTCGCGAGTTACAGCTAGTGCACGTAGCCCCTCGATTGCTTTTCTACGTGTATCAATATGCTTAGGAATACAGACTTCCTTACAAATTCCACAGCTGGTACAATCATAAATACCATTACTAACTGCAAGTTGTACTCTGTCACCTTGATCTCGGGGGTCAAATTCAAAGCTAGCAAGTTCACGCATTGCAATAGGACCAGGAAATTCTTGTTTTGCTGAAGCTACAGCAGGACATGCGGCATAGCAAGCGAAACACTCAATACAAGCACGAAGTTCCATCGCAGTTGAAATCTCTTCCCTTGTGAGATGTTCCGGCCTTTTAGGAGCCGATGTTCTTTCTAAATAAGGACGTAATTTCTCAAGGCGTTTAAAACCAGGACCCAAATCAACAACTAAATCACGAATTACCGGAAAATTAGGAAGAGGCTCCAGTAAATATTTTTTCGAAGGATCGACTAGTATTCTGCAGGCGAGACCAGGAACCCCATTTATTGAAATAGCACACGATCCGCACTGACCAGTTCTACAATTCCATCGATAGGCAATTGAAGAATCTAAGTTCTGGAAAATATAGTTGAGTGCATCAAGTACACCTTGTCGATTGATGTATGGAACCTTGTAGGTTACCAATCTAGGTTTGTCATCACTATCAGGGTTGTACCGTTTTATTGTAAATGAAACTGTTTGTTTATCGACCAACAAGACAATCTCCTTATTTACTTGTTTGTTTCCAAGATGGTTCCCATTTGGTTATAGGCACAGGGACTTTCCTTAGAACCATTTTGGAATCTTTTTGTTTGATGACAATATTGCAGAACCATTCGTTATGATTTGAAGAGGGGTAATCCGTTCGATAGTGTGCACCCCTTGACTCTTTTCTAAATAGTGCAGATTGGATAATCATCTCTGCTACGATTAACATATCATGCAATTCTAAAGCACTTATCCACTCAGTATTATATCTTGAGCCTTTATTTTGGACAGCTAGCTTAGAGCTTACTTGCTTTTGTTCTTCTTTGAGAAATACGAGAGCTGAATTTAGGTTTTGCTGATTTCTGAATATTCCAGCATTATCCCACATGATTCTCTGAAGTTTCTCCAATTCCTTAGCAGGAGAGAGTCCCTTGTCGCGTTCTAAAGGCGCTATAATACGAGAGTATTCTGCTTCAACATCATTATGATTGAGTTTTGGTGATTGAGTTTTCGCAGCGAAAATAGAAGCTGATTCGCCAGCAATCTTACCAAAGACCTGACCAGCAGCTAGAGCATTACCACCCAATCTATTACCACCATGAACCCCACCAGCTACCTCACCAGCGGCATAAAGTCCGGTAAGATTTGTGCTGGTATCAGTATCGATTTTAAGACCTCCCATCACATGGTGAGCGGTAGGTGTAACTTCCATTGGTTCATTACGAATATCTATTCCAATATCTAAGAAATCCTCTAACATTGTAGGTATCCGTTCCTCAATGATTCTTGCAGGAAGAAATGATATATCCAAATACACTGCGTCATTTCCTGTCCCTCGTCCTTCACGAATTTCAGTGGCAATTGAACGGGCTACCTCATCACGACCAGCTAACTCCATTAGCCGAGGATTATATTCCTTCATAAACCGTTCACCGTGCTTATTAAGAAGAATTCCGCCTTCACCCCGAACACCCTCAGTAACAAGTCTGCCACGTGCAGCAGGTGGAAAAGCGGCACCAGTA
>JABXGU010000212.1 GCA_016550415.1 archaeon
ATACGTCTAGCGTTGGCAAGTTGAATTCTTCGTTGACGTCGGATATATCGAGGACATTGCGGAAAGCCTTGCATTTCATAAATAGTCAAATAGCATGGTTTTTTGACAACACGACAGTATGAGGCGATGGTTTCATCTTCTACAGGTCGCTCATACATATGGGGACATAAGGATTGATCTTGGGGACCTCCTCGTCTTTTTATCTTCTTAAGAGCACTAGTGAGAATTTGGCGATATCGAAAACGACGTTTTGAAGCATCGCCTTTAACTTTAACAACCTTCTGTAATGTTGACATAAGCACCTCTTGGTATACCGTTCCCTCTTCTTCAACTAACAGGAAGGCTACGACACAAAAATTGTCTTTTTTGGCGCCTTTTTGAACTCTCATGTATGCAATGGCTGCTCTCAAGTCCACATCAGGAGAAGGGAATATTTGGAATACTTCATCTGACTCTTCTTGGGCGCAACTGTAAAACATTGTGGCAAGTTGACTGGGATCTAGATCTAATTTGGCAGGGTATTTACCTAATATGACTAGACCAGTTTTATCATCCCATCCGCAACATGCAAGACCATGGGGGATTGCTGTTCACCTTCCACTGAAGAAGAGAAGACTCAAAGGAGCCTAATAATCAACGATGCTTAATTCAAACATGAGAAACGGCACAAAAAAGGTTTTTGCACATCTAAGCGGTGCCAATGTATTTGTCGACCGCGTCTAGTAGAATTCTCATCATCTCTTCTCTTCGATCAGGATTAACTGCCACCATTCCGAAGGCACGTACACCCAGAATCCGTTCCACTAATTCAGGAGTCAATGCACCATCTAAATCCTGTTTATTAGCAATTGCCCATACAGGAACTCCGGACGCATCCTTGCGTATAATATCCAGAATCTCTTTTGTAGCTATCACATTATTTAGTGTCGAGTCAGTGATTAGGAAGACGATGTCACTGCCACGGAAATAAATTGACCATAACCTGCGAAAACGTTCCTGTCCTGCAAAATCCCACAGAATTACTTGATATGTTCCGTATTGTGTAGCTTCGATTTGTTCAATTGATAGGGCGATGGTTGGTACATATTCTGTTGGTGGTTGAGTGCCTTTAAGGAGTCTTAGAAGGGTGGTTTTTCCGACACCACCTTCTCCTACGAGGCTGACTTTGAGTTTGCTCATTATGTATTTGTCGATAAGTTCTTCGATTTGTTCAGTTTCTTTTTCTTCTGCCATTTCCATGATTCTCTCGGTTCCGAATTTTCCTACAAGCATCTTAAGACAGGTTTTGACTTTTTCTGCAACACGGTTGTCTTCGTCTTGCATATGGGAGATGAAAACGAGGAGAATATTTTCGATGGTTGAGAAGATAAATTTGGTGCCTTGAATGTGAATTGGGAGAGCCGGGATATCAGTGGATTGCACATGGCTCATGAATTCTTTGTATGCTCTAAGAAATTCTCCAACCATAATATCGGTGAGAGGCACACGCCAATATTGTTTCCTCAAAAGGACATCTGCTTTCAATCCAACCTCATCTGCACGAGGACTTATGCTAAGAAGGAGCGCGTTATGGATAATTGCAGCCAACCACCTAGAATTGATAGAGTCTAATCCTTAAAGAAGCTCTATCGCAGCAATCTGATAAGCTTTTTGGCAACTATTGTTCTTTATGGCGAGTTTTTAGTTTTATTGAGTTAGCTTTTTTAATGTTGGGTTATTGTCTTGATGGACGAGGCAACAAGTTGAAATCAGTTGAATCTTCAGAGTTGTGTAGTTGGCTAGCAGAACGAATAGATGACCTACTCGTGGATTACCGATCAGATCTTACTCGGCATATTGATCGAATTCTACAGGCTGTGGATAGAATATCTGAATCAGCTGATTTGTTGTTGCAAGAGGTTGTTGTCGATGGAGAGTTGACTGTTCCAGGAGCAGCTTCCAAATTATCAAGCCAACTTAAGACTCTGGGATCCAACCTCGAAGTTCCTGAAAAACTCACACATGCATCTGTGCAGGAATTGATAGAATCGATAGAAGAGTTATTGAAGGGTAGCACTTTGGCTGGAAGACGCTATATCCCTCGATTACCAAAGATTCACAAGAAGATAATCAAAGAGCTGGATTATCAGATTCGAACAGTAGACCAAGAATATCGAAAAATAAAGAAAATCGCGGAAAAAAACAAATTACCCCAAGAATTGGATAAAATTGCAGAATCTGCTGAAGAATTAGAGCAGAAGACTTTACAACTCAGCAATCTCATCGCAAAATTAGCGGAATTAAATAATCAGCAATTAGCTACCGTAGATAAGATTGAGGAACAGCAGGAGGGTATTGAACATTTCCGTGTTGAATCAGGCTTGGTTGAAATCGAAAAGATAAGACGCGAGATTGATGCCATCCGTATGCTCGTCACGAATCAATTGAACTTTCTGAAAAAACCCTTTAGAAAACTTAGCCAATCTGCTGGAAGTGCAGTAATGATTTCGTCAACGGCAGTTGAAGGTGCTGATACATACTCCGCAGACCCATGGCGAGCATTTCAGGATGATGAAGAGGATTTAGAGAAATTAAAAGCTGGATTAGGCGCCCTTACTGATGCTATAGAAGAAGGAAAAATTAAGTTCAAACCTAGTCTTGCCCGTAAGGTTCTAGCACGAAAAACGAAAATTTGTGACCGAGCAGAAATAGACGAATTACGCGCAAGTTTTTCTACCCTAAGTGCTCGTCAACAGGAGTTGAAATCAGGAGTCTCAGTTGACGAAAGACGAGAGTTAGAAAAAACGCTGGAACGAGTACAATGGGAACACAGAGACATTAAATCTGAAATCAAACAATCTGAGGAGAAGATGAAACGAGTCACTGAATCACTCAAGAACTTGAGGAAGAAGATTGAACGGGCATTAAAACGCTTCTTAAAAGATGAAATTCAAATCAAATTTCCTGAAGAGGTTCAAGGAGTTCTTGAAAAAACCTGATTGAATGTAATATTGTTAAAAATTGTTCATGGGCACAAGCCTTTTTTAGCTCGTTGTGGGGGAATTTGTTAGGAGATGTGGTAGCTAATGTCAGAAGAGTATCAATCAATTACTCAGCGCTATATTCTTCCCCTAACCTCTTACTTGATTGAACTAGGCAAGATAGGTGATAGATGGGCTGTCAGAATCTTCCGCGGAAAAACAGAGGTAGGTACAACAATGTTGACAACAGACTTGAACCACAATGAGATATTCAATGCTGTTTCAAACAGTGTCAGTATGCCCATGTTCTCGCCAGAACGGATGTTTGGTACAATTGGGCGCTTAGTTCAAGAAGCTCGTCTTAAGACATCTGGCACTTTTGAGAAACAACCTGAAGCCTAGTTAAATTACTTTGTTTCCACAAAATTTTGGATTGCATCAAGCGCTGCTTCTAGTTTGGGAGGCGGTGCAAGAAAGACAAGGCGGAAATGACCTGCGCCATATTTTGGATCAAATCCGGAACCATGAACAAGAAGAACTCCAGTTTGGTGGAGAAGATCCATCACAAATTGTTCATCACTTTTCCAACGGTTATCTAATTTGATTCTTGGGAAGATATAGAAGGCACCTTCAGGTTTTGAAGCTGAAATTCCATCTATTTGATTTAACCGTTTCCAACAGAGATCTCTACGCACACGAAGACGTGCGATGACATCTCCAAGATAATCATCAGATCCCCGCAGGGCAACTGCAGCTGCATATTGAGCTGGAGCATTACAACAGATACGAATCCGGGTCTGACGAAGAACATGTTCACGGATTTCTGTCAGTTCCCCATTACTGTGATGAAAATACATGTAGCCAATTCGCCACCCAGGAACAAGGTAAACCTTGGAGAGCCCATTAAGACCAATAACTGGTACGTCCTTTGCAATAGCAGATGTGCTGGTGTGTGGCTGATCAAAAATTAAACGATCATATACTTCATCGGATATTAGAGGTAAACCATACTCACCAGCTAAATTGATAAAAGCTTGAATAGTCTTGGAGTCGTAAAGTGCGCCAGTTGGGTTATTCGGATTAATGAGGACCATGGCTGAAGTTTTATCCGTGATTTTTGATCGAAGATCATCGATATCAGGTTGCCATCCTTCCTCCTCAATACACCGGTATGTTTTTGGCACTCCATCATAGAACCGTACAAAGGCAATATAGGGAGGATAGGTAGGTCCTGGGACCAAAACCTCAGAGCCGGGATGGACAAGAGTTCCCATCAACATCTGAATACCTTCAGATATACCGGCAGTAGCAATAACATCCTCAGCACCAATATGAACCTGATTATATTCGCGTTCCTTTTCAACAACAGCTTCTCGCAGCTCAGGGATACCTGCTGATGCAGAATAACCATTCAGTCCCTTTCGAGCTGCTTCGCAAAGGGCATCAATAATGAAAGGAGGTGTTTTGAAATCGTACACCAAGGGATCGCCAATATTCAAATATGTGATATGGCGACCAGTAGCTTCCAACTTTTTTGCCGCAACAACAACATCTCGAATCGCATATTGAATTGTACGCGTTCGATTAGCTACAATATGATCACGAAGCTGGCGTTTTACCATAATAAACACCTTTACTTGCCTACGACATTAGGAAATTTCACTTACATAGCCTTGGCTATTAAGCTTAAGATTGTTCGTCAAAGAATATATTATGTCAAATAGTCTTGCCGACTGATTCTGCAAAGAGGATGCCAGAAGTTTTATCTTCTTTTTCTTTCCCACTGTTTATAGGCTAATTTTATGTCTTTGCGGGTGACAGTTTTTCGTCCGGCAAATTCTGATAGCTCCTTGGCAATTGTGGCAATTTCGATTCCCAATTCCTCAAGGACTTCACCAAGTTCACCAGCAGCATGTTCACTTACACGCTCGCCACCAGCCTTACGAATCAATCGGTCAATGGGGGCCAGAGGAATTATTCGAGTCGCTTTTTCCCTAGGCATTAAACTCACCGATATTCTTTGAGAACAAGGATGTAGGAGCTTATATTTAAGTTTTACACCGACAAAAAGGGGTTTAACGCTATGAACGGCTTATTTAAGCTGAATTACGAATTATAAACCGTTTTACTAGGGTTCCTGTACATTTTGAAGTTTCTATAACACCTAATCTTTAGTTGGTGTTGAAGCAGATTCTGTGAATTCTTTGATAATTTCTTGGACAATATCCAGCCATTCTACACCCATTCTCCATGAGGAGATTCCTTCCTCAGTTTTCTGAACCATTTTTTCCAAGAAGTCCTCTCCTAATTGTTGTTGCATACGTGTGAGAACCGTTCCAATTGTGACGATCCCGATGACTGGATTCTTCGAACGGGCAAGACGGGCAAGTTCAGTAGTCGTATGCCACATTCCATCAGATAAACAGCTCACCATAGTCTGCTTAGCAGGGTCGCCCTTCAATATTTGGCGGAGTACCTCAAGCTTATTACTTTGAATAGATGGATGCTTTTCAAAGGAATCCAAGGCAGTTGCCTCAAAAAGGACTTCACATCCATAGGTTTTAAGCGATTCGCCCTTAACCAATAGAAAACGTATTTCTTAACAAGACAAATTCTTGGTATACATATTACAAGTA
>JABXGU010000213.1 GCA_016550415.1 archaeon
CCGCTATGTTCTGGGGGAATTTGTTCATAGATATAAGATGTTGAACCACTTGCAAAGAGCGCGGTGCCTGCCATTATCAGAGATCCAATTAATAACAAAGGAATTCCGGTACTGAAGGCTAGTACAAGCATACCAATTCCGCCAAAGAGCATCGTTAGAACAGAGAGCTTTTTACGATTGTAATTATCACCGACATAGCCACCAAAGAATCGGGCTACTAATTCGGTAGCCATGTAAACTACTAGGAGGATACCTATTGTGATGTATACGAAATCAACACTGGGAATATAAAAGAGGAGATAATCACGTAAGAAAAGCATAAGGTAACTTTGCATGATGATACCAAAAACTCCCAGAATCCAGGATGTTACCAGATAAACTGAATAGCTTTGATACGTCAATACTACTTTTACTGAAGATAAAAATCCGTGTCCAGAACCAGAGGGCTTCTCTGTTGATGGGATATCCGGTGTTGGTGTTAAAGTTTCTTTAGCTGATTCAACGGAAGTTCTGGATTCATCATTAGATGTTTCAACATTTGTAGTATCATAAGGCATAGTCTATCACTAAGAAGCTTTCATCTGGTCAGCGCACATATGCTATCTGTGACTTTGTGACCAAAATTCTGGTCACTTCCCGCAGTACCATGAGTACTTAGGTATTATGCAAGCACGATATAGTAATCAATATGGAACTGAAAGGTTTAAGCCCAACATAAAATCATGAGAAGCTTTAAGGTGAGATTAAGTACACTTCAAAATCCTCGAAGGTTCTATCGAATACTCAGAGTTGGTTTATAATGCTAGAGGATCTGAATGGATTAATGGCTGAGTATGCAGTCGATGCCTTGTTTCTTGTGGGCAAAAGCATCCATAATCCCGATCTTTATTTCATGTCAAGGTTTCTTACGGTTGATGAATTCTTTCTCGTTAAACAAAGAGATCAACCTGTAATCCTTGCAGCAACTGATGCTGTATGCCAGCGAGCTAAGAAGTACTCTCCGATGAAACATTTTCATAGTCTAAGCCCTACATGGAATCAGGCCCTTAGTGAGAAAAAATCCCGGGAAGAGATTGAATGTCAACTAGTTGAGGACATCGTAAAGAATCTACTCCCAGATAATAGTGTTGTAGGAATACCAAGAAAAACAGATGCCCAGTATGTTCAGCATTTACTGAAATTAGGTATTGAGGTTAAACCTGTTCAGAATCTCTTTTTCAAAGCCCGTGAGACGAAAGATCAGAAGGAAATTCGATCAATTTACAAAGCGAGTCGAGCAACCGAGATAGCATTTCATGAAGTCGTTGATATTCTTCAAAATAGTGAGGTGGGTGCCAACCGGAGTTTATTATTCAAAAAAACTCCTTTAACTGTTGGTCGATTAAAGAAGATTGTTGTGCACTCATTGATTGAAAACGAATCAGAAAGTGATGAAGGTTTGATTGTTGTTGGAGGAGTGAAAGGTGCAGATTTTCATTATACTGGGAGCTCGCAAGATAAGCTGCGTGCTAATGAACCTATTATCGTTGATATTTTTCCTCGAAGATTAGAAGAACGTTATCATGCTGATATCACTCGTACACTCGTTCGAGGACATATTTCTAAACAACTAAATGACATATTTGAATCTGTCAAAGCAGCAATGGATGCAGTAATCGATACTATCGATGCTGATGGTGGAACAGCAGAAAATCTTGTTAATGTTATGGCAGATTCCTTTGAAAGGGATGGGCACGCATCTGCTAATCGTACTCCAGGGATTAAGAAGGGAATGCTTCATTCATTAGGTCATGGCATTGGACTGGATGTGCATGAATTTCCACGGTTATCATTAGAGCCAACTCCAATGCTTCCTAATGCTGTAATTGCAATCGAACCAGCTCTCTATTATCCGCGTATTGGTGGAGTTCGTATTGAAAATAATATCGTGATTACAAAGAAAGGGTCCCGTGGAATTACTAAATTACCAAGAATTTTGGATGTTTAGACTCACAATGAAGGATTTGATTACTCCTCATCATGATTTTCTTCAGCAGAGCTTCCGACTTTTTGAATAGTATTTAGGAGTTGGTTTGCACGTAGCTTCTGGTTACAAACGGGACAGCTACCCTTCGCTTTGAGAAATTCTAACATATGTGCTCGGTGACCTTGGGCCTGACATGACGGACACAAGACTATCTGCTCACCTGGATACACCCAATAACCACACACTGCACATTTTTCAACTGTTTCAAAGTAAAATGTCTGAATCTCACGGTTTAACAGGGAAGTGTCACAATTCCAACAAACACTCTGATTAGGCGCATTCCATTTCCCACACGAACATACCAAACAATCAACTATGTGCTGACTGGGCTCCCACTCTCGTTTTTCAGGGACTGGCTCTTCAATAGGCAACCATGGATCTCGAGTACTAGCCCGAACATAAGACCGCGATCTCGACCCTTGGCTATCTTGAACAGCAACACAGACAATGCATGTGGCTAATAGAATAATGACAATGAAAATTGCGATAATTGGGGAAAGTAAGGTGAATTGCATTATTTTCAACCTATTTGTGAGGAGATGGAACTCTCATCTAAGAAATATGATGATCAGGGTTCCGCCATGAACCATCAATGAAAATTGAAGATTATTAGGTTTACGAAAAGGGCGAAATGATGTGGTTGAGACTTTTGTTATAATATTGGACACAAGCATAACACACATTAGTAGATTATACCCGATGAGATTATAGCAGGTGAGTTGGTTGCCCTATGAAGAAATTAATAACGCGAAACTTTACTATGAAGTAGAAGGAACAGGTGAGCCACTCCTTCTCATTCATGGGGTGCGTGGGTCAATCCGGAATTGGCAATATGTCCGCTCCTATATTCGTCCACATTTTCAAAATATTTTCCCAGAGCTTAGAGGTCATGGACGTTCAAGTGAACTTAAAGAAGTCACAAGGGTCGACCAGTTCGCGAAGGATCTGATAGTTCTCCTTAAGCATTTAAGAATTAAGAAGTGTGTTATTGCAGGTCATAGCCTAGGAGGGTTTATTGCTCAGCAAATCGCCCTGGATGCCCCGAAATTGGTTAAAGCACTTATATTAATCGACACTGCTCCCACAGTTGATGTCGAGGCAGCTCAAGCCCAAATTCAATTAGGTCAACTTGTGTATGGGCTTGAACCCGAAGAGGCTGTCCAAAAAGTTCTTGAACTCGGATTCTATGGCCCCAAGAAGGCTCGAGAAACACCTGGGATGATGGACCTTTTACTTTTCAATCAACAAGAAGGTCGACGGCTAGCGTTAAGTCATGGTTATGCCCAGGGGGCTGCTGCCAGCTTTAATATTCAAGATCAGGTCAGTAAAATTAAACATCCCACATTGGTAATAATTGCCGCTCAAGATGCAACCTTTCCTGTCAAATGGGGCGACTTCTATAAAGAACATCTTTCAAATGTGTCTGTCCAGATTATCGACAAATCCGATCACTCCATCCAATTCGAACAACCTGAAGCACTCGCTCAAGCCATAATCGACTTTGCAAAGAAGGTTTGAACTCATTTCACCAGTGCTCTGGAACAAGAAGAGCATGAAAAAAGCTTATTTGCAGAACGCTCTTAAGGAGCTATCTAGACTCATTTTCAATCTACTAGCGCACAATCTTCTTGGGTCTAGGATAGCGCAAAATGATTCCACCGGCTGTCTTTGCTATCATCCTATTCATTGTAATAATTCTGCTCATCATGTTGGATGTAATTGATCATACGGTTGCAGCATTAATTGGGGGAATCATCGCAATTTTTTATCTCGCACTAATTTGGCCTCAATGGCGTCAATTAATAATCGATTTAGACCCTGGTTCTATTTACCAGGGATTGCCACCAATTTTTAATGCAACCGTTTTTGCATTTTTCTTTAACAAATGGGTTGATTTACCAACCTTAATCATCATTTTGTCCATGTTAGTGATAACTGAAATTGCTAGGGACTCAGGACTTTTTCAATTTATTGCCATTAATGCTATCAAATTGAGTCGTGGTGATACGCGAAAATTACTCGCAATTTTCTGCATTCTTAGTTTTGCCATGACTACAGTTCTTACACAAATTACTACTATGTTAATAATGGGGGCTCTTGCTTTTCTTGCCTGTGATGCCCTTGAGATTAATCCCGCACCTTTTTTGATTTCTATTGCATTAGTTTCAAACGTTGGAGGTATTACATCTTTAATTGCCAGCGTTCCTGCCATGCTGATTGCTGGTGCAACCCTTTACAGTTTTGCCTGGTTCATTGTCAATATGATGCCCTTAGGGCTCTTACTCCTAGGAATTACACTGTTTGTTGTTATCCGGCTTTTTCGAAACGACCTCATTATACCAAGACGTGCAAGAATTGAGGATCTTATGGAGCTGGATGCTTGGGAGATAGTGCCAGATCGTCCAATTTTTTATCGAACCGCAATTTTGTTAATCGCAATTATTATTGGGTTTGTGCTGTTGGGTTCTGCAGGACTCACATTTCTTGTTGCTCTTGGTGGCGCTTTGGCCTTTGTTGTGCTTAGTGGAATTCGTCCTGGACAACTTTTTAGGGAAATTGAGTGGTCAGCACTTTTCTTCTTTTTAGGGCTGTTCTTCCTCGTTGGGTTATTAGAAGAATTCTATGTACTTGAAGCCATTGGACATACTATCCAGTTACTTACACTGGGGAATCCCTTCTTTGCAACGACCCTCATGGTTTGGATTACAGGTATGACAAGTGGGTTTGTTGATAATATTCCTGTTACTTTGACATTTATTCCCGTAGTGAAAATTTTAGGAACTGGACCATTTCCAATGCCGGTGGGCAACCTTTGGGCTGCATTACTTGCAGGAGCTGTCTTAGGAGGGTGCTT
Organism: archaeon; assembly: GCA_016550415.1. Next base: position 4,881 of record JABXGU010000213.1, read on the forward strand.
AACACCAATCGCTAGTGCCGCAAATGTACTTGCTGTAACAATCGCAGAAAAAGAAGAACGTCCCCTTCCAAGAA
>JABXGU010000214.1 GCA_016550415.1 archaeon
CTTAGCTTCTGCCAAGGCGAATGCGGCTCGTCCGACTGCAATAATAATATCTTTCCGAACTGGTTTATCAAGAAGATTGCTTTTCAATAGAGAAGTGGCTAGTTCCTGACGGTATTCGATTTCTTCCCCCTTAAGTGGAGTCAATACGACACTCCGCGCTGGTTGAGCCTCAGCCTTTTGCACTGTTACAACGTCTCCAATACGAACACCCGCATTCAGTCGAGATAAACCATCCATTTTAATGACGCTCTGGTTCTGGAGAGTGCCATCGCGGATTGCCCTAGCGCACACACTTTTCTTTCCAACAATCTCAAGGAGAGATTCATCTGCGAGTTGGAGTTGGTCAAACACAATAGGATCTAAGCGGACCGTGAACCGTCCAACATCAACCGCACTAGCTTCTGCCACACGTACTGATGCTACACTCATCTTTAGCCACACACCAATTAAAACATGGCTACAAGGTTTCTTGGTATTACCCACGCGAGTAGCATATTTAACTCCGGCGCCTGATAGTGGAATATGGGTTGAAATACTATGTCTCCCCCAAAACCGCCTGCAATCCTCTTTGATGCAAGTCATGATGAGGAATTGACGCTTGAGGAACCAGAATTAACAATGCTTGCTAAGCTTCTGCACGCGAATGGTTTCGCAACTTCCACAAACATTTCGCCTTTTACAAGCGATAAGTTGGCCCAATATCAAGTCGTGGTCTTAGGCAACCCTTATGAATCTAAACTGACTTCTGACGAAATCTCAGCCTTAGTTTCCTTTGTTAAATCAGGCAAGGGTTTGCTCTTGATAAGTGGAGCAACAATTTTTGGTAAAGGAGGCGACTCTGGACGCAATACGAATCTCAACGAGCTAGCAAAACAGTTTGGATTTGAGTTTTCAAAGAAGGCTTTAGAGAAGCCACCTGATGTAGAAGAGGATATTTTTCGTGCAATTCCAGCAGGGACCCATCATATCCTTGCAGGCATAAGTTCTTTGATAGTCACTTCAGGGACAACACTTGTAGCGGAGAATACAGAAACGCATCTCTTCCGAGTTCCAGCTAGCCCAGGAACTCCCACAATCGCCATCGCAATTGAATTCAAGAAAGGACGAATTGCAGCCTTCGGTGGAGGGACTTTCTTTTTCAACGACTATATTGCAGCAGGAGACCACGAAAAATTCATTGTACAACTCTTTAGGTGGTTGGCTGGTGATCCCACAGATTTACCGATTCAGAAAGATACCAGAGCGTCAGTTACTATGAATCAGCAGACGGCGACTGAAGCAATCGCAGAACTTCAACAACAACTTGATACAATCGAAGAAGAATTGGCTAACCTGAAAGACGTCATAAATTCGAGCCTTAGAGAAATGGAAAAAATGGTTCGAGAACTTCAGAAACAAGATAAAGGCGATTAGGTTGGCTTGACGAGCTGTTCAATTTTTAAGCGACGCTCAAGTTCCACAGCACCATAATTTTGAAGTATAAAGTAGTCAAGCACGACTTGGAACACCGGTTGATGTAACTGCTGTGCAAGGTCTCGAATGGATCGTGTACCATCAATCGCATCTAAAAGCGGATGATACTTCTCAGGCACCTGGGATTTGGGAACGGTATGTACACGAACAGGAACGTAGCGCTCCGTTACTGCGAATGGACGAAAGAGTAAATCTATCTGTGGTAAGATGTTCCGAAAATGGCTTAGATCACCCAGCCAATTTTCTAACAATTCACCGTGCTCTCGCTCCATAATCGTAATGAGAGTACGCATGCGTTCACGAATAGCAGCTAAATCATGGGTGGAGAACACCGCGACGTAGATGTTTTTTCCGTATTCTAAGAGGATTTTTACATCTTCTCGGTCGATAATGCGGAGTCGTCCATCCTCGCGTTCTA
>JABXGU010000215.1 GCA_016550415.1 archaeon
ATCTCATCTAATGCTTCCTTTTGATCAGAATTGAGTGGTGTGGGTTGATGAGATTCAAGAATCTCTCTAACATGTTGACTAGCTCGTCGATGGCTATCTGCACTGCCTTGCATGTGCCACGCTTCGAATGGTTGCCGGTCTACAAGTTTACCAGGAAGATAATGTTCCTTCTTAAACCACCTCAAAGTATGCTGCAACTTCAGAAAGTCTCCTCCCTTCATTCCTACCTCTCGTAAAGCTTCAAGTGCCAGAGTGTCATCATCAATACTTACGCCTTGTAGGAGTCTTTTCACCATACCTGCCACAACATCATCAAGTAGGAGTTTTTCAAAACTTTGGGTACTTTCAAAGCAGAGCATACCTGCTCCAGCAATATTATTTACACCGGCTAGTGCGCCCAGGAGAAGGCCTGTTGTAGATTCAAATCCTGATTGATAGTCTGCTCCTATCTTTGAATCGGAAAGCCCAAGATATCCATGGGTTGGCATTCCATAATGTTTAGCCATCTGCGTATACGCACACGTCAACATTATACTCTCGATAGCACCCAACCGGGCTGTACCAAATCTCATATCAATAGCTGTTGGTGAACCTCCATAAATTACAGGCGCACCTCGTGCGGCTAATTGTGCCAGAACGATTCCACTTAGTGACTCAGCGTTATGAAGAACAAGCGACCCTGCCAAAGTGACAGGACTTGTGGCCCCAAGCTGTGGCATTGAGATGGTTTCAATGGGTATTCCTGCCTTTGCACCACAGATTAAGTCATGAACTGTAAGTTCACTCCACTGAAGTGGCGCTGAGGGGCAAGCATCAAAAATCGCTAGCGGCTTCGATCTTAAATTCTTAGAGCCTCCTGCAACAGCTTCTAACATAAGCCGCATATCATCGAAGGCTTCGAGGGCAAAGGTACCTGTAACTACTGGCTTGCTGGAATTTTGAAGGACAAGGTAAAGCCGATAACGATCAGCGAGGTTATGGGGTACATCTGCAGGTATCAGTGCTGTACTCTGTGCATCTATGTGGGGAAGTGCATCAACAACTCGGGCAAATTCGATAACGTCTTCAACACGGGGATGGCGGCGATCACCTGTTTTAAGGTCAAGGAGGTGTGTTGCTGCGGAACCAGGGTTAAAATGAACTTTATCTCTTTCAAGGTTAAGAGCAGGTTGTCCATCTCGACTGTAGAGAGTAATTGTGCTAGGTGCCATACGTATCTGTTCTTCAACAAGCGATGGAGGTATGCGGGCGTGCTGAAGGTCTCGGTTGACTGGGCATCCCGCTTGTGCGAGTATATCTAATGCCTCTTCGTTGTGAATCGTCATGCCCACCTCCTCCAGCAGGGATAGGCTTTCTTTGTGAATCCGTTGAATTTCTTCTTCAGTTAAGAATGAGAAATGAGGACGTATTGCCATCTGCTAAAACCCCCTTGGGTTCATGATTCAGCTTGTCCTGAAAGTCGCTTTGCTTCCTTGACAGCTTGATTAAAGTCTACACCATACCCGTCAGCACCAATACTATCAGCGAAACTTTTGCTAACAGGAGCACCACCCACTATTACCTTGATTTGTTTATGGAGTTTCTCTCGCTTCAATATCTCGATAGTTTCACGCATACGATCCATTGTAGTTGTGAGCAGTGCAGACATGGCAATGATGTTTGCATTCACTTCCTTAGCTTTGGCTAGAAACTGGGATGGTGCTACATCAACACCCATATCATGAACAGTGAAACCTGCAACAGTCAACATGGTGGCAACGATTGTCTTGCCAATATCGTGGATATCGCCTTGAACTGTACCTATAACAACTGTCCCAATTGAATCTTCTACAGTGTCTCCAGCCAGATGTGGCTCCAACAACCTCAGTGCTTCCTTCATTGTCTCTGCTGCCACAGCAAGCTCTGGCAAATAAGCCTCTCCTCGCTCGAAACGATCACCTAAGACACGGATTCCTGGTGTTAAACCATTTTTCACTACAGACTTTGCATCCATTTTACTTCTAATTGCTTGTTTAACAAGTTCTAGCACCTTATCGGTTTGACAAGCAATCATAGCATCACGGATATCTGCCGCAAGGTTGTTACCCATCGTTTTCACCTGCTAGTTCCTAGTTGGCTTGACTAATGTAAAGATTCAGTGCAAGATTTCCCAGTTATGCTGATATTTGTCCAGTTCTTGTTTGGTTCGCTTGTCCATGGGATGCTCCCGATCTGGAATATCTAATTCTTTGGGCTCCCCGCAGAGTGGAGTTGTGAAGTACCTCTGTCCACTATCATTAATCATTGTCACAATAGTCTTCAGTTCCGGGTGCTTCTTGGCAAGTTTCAAAGCCGCTGCAATATTACACCCGGAAGAAATTCCACAGAAAAGTCCCTCTTCGCGGCTAATACGTTGCGCCATCTCAAGCGCTTCATCTGAGGTTGTAGTGATTATTCCTGTAAGAATACTCAAGTCAAGATTTCGAGGGACAAAACCATCGCCAATTCCTTCAATACGGTGAGAGCCCCATGTTCTCTCAGATAAAAGTGGCGCTTCAGTTGGTTCAATAGCGTAGAGCTTCACCGCTGGTTTTCTTTCACGTAAATAGCGGCCAACTCCTGTGATAGTTCCGCCTGTTCCTTGGCTAGCAATAAATGCATCTACCTTACCTCCAGTTTGTGCCCAGATCTCTGCACCAGTAGTTTCATAATGGGCAGTTAAATTGTCTGGGTTGCTGAATTGTCCAGGTTCCCAGTATTTTCCAGGATTCTTCGATTTCAGTTCTTGCGCTTTCTCAAGGCAAAGGTCGACATCCGACTCTCCTCCTGGTGTGAAGATTATATCAGCGCCATAAGCAGCCATTAGTTTTCTCCGCTCTTTACTCATTCCTTCAGGCATAACGATTGTCACAGGGTATCCTAGCATCCGACCCACAAAGGCGCAGGCAATACCTGCATTACCAGTTGAGGATTCTAGGATTTCCATGCCTGGTTTCAAATCACCACGTTCAATCGCTGCAGTAATCATTTTATAATATATCCGATCCTTCAAGCTTCCTGTCGGCGAATACCACTCAATCTTACCAAGAACATCGGTGCCCGCCTCTTCACTAATTTTTGACAGTCGGAGTAACGGTGTTAGTCCGATTAAATCGAAGATATTCTTTTGCACCTTTTCATACCGTTTCCAGTCTAATGACATAAAAATGAACTCCTATTGAAACTGGTCTGCATTGTGAACACCACCAGTATTTAAGCGGCTTGGAATCCTCGAACTCATTTCAATCGAATGGGCAGTAAAAGAAAAAAAGAGATAAAGGTCGTTGGAAGGCGGAGAGTAGGAAAAAATAGTTGGAGCTTCATCGTTGCAAGCAGTGGGCCCTCTTGTAAGTGGCGTGTTTCTACGTCGACCAAATAGGTTTCTAACAATATGTGAATTAAAGGGACATGAGACACCCTGCTACTTACCCAATCCTGGACCCATGCCAGATCTCCTCTTTCCGGGGGTTCAAGTCTTCGTTCATTATGCACCAAATCCCAAACGTAAGACAGACTACGACTTAATTGCTGTTCGTCACCAAGGTTCTGTTCTTTCCTTGGACTCACGTATCCCCAACCAACTTCTTGCCAAATCATTTGAAAATGGTTTGTTACCACCTTTCATTGCATACACTAAAATTAAGTCAGAGCCAGTATATCGAGAAAGTCGGCTTGACTTTCTCCTAGAGGGACCATCTGAACCGCCTTGTTTAATCGAAGCCAAATCCTCTACACATGTTGAAGATGGAGTTGGATATTTTCCTCGAGCTGTCACACTTCGAGGACAACGACACTTACATGAATTGATGCATGCCATTGACGATGGCTATAGAGCTGCCATCATTTTTCTTGTGCAACGCACAGATGCTAAGGTCTTCCGTCCTAATGATCGCATCGACCCAGATTTTGGTGCTGCCCTTCGTCAAGCTGCCAAGTATGGAGTAGAAATCTATGCTTGGTCTTCCCATCTTGATGAAAAGTCCGGTAAAATCTCCCTTGACTCTCCAATACCAGTTGATCTATCTCCGCAAATCTTACCTTAGATGTGGAGATAAACAGGAATTCTAGTTTAGATGATTGACTACTCATAAAGTCCAAATTTTCTTGCAGCAGTAACCATTGCTCTTATGTTGTCTAGGGGTGCTGTTGGAGGGATTTCACAGCCACTACTAAGAATGTATTTTCCGCCCTTTGCAGCCTGTTTGATGCATATCTTTGAAGCTTCTTCAACTTCAGCTGGGGTGCCATTGAGTAGAAGGTCAGTGGGATTAAGGTTACCCATAAGGCACACTTTGTGTCCAACCTCTTGTTTGGCTTTACCCAGGTCAACGAGATGATCAATCTCCAAAATTTGCGCACCTGTAGCACACATCATCTCTAAAATTGGGGTTGTCTGCCCGCAGATATGTAATGAAGGAATTGCTCCAGCTTTTATAACTGCACTGAAAACCTCTTTGAGTCTTGGGGCTGCAAAGGTGTTGAACATTTCGGGGCTAATAAGGCTGGAGCTAGCTGTTGGATCAGCAGCTACTACGACATTGATGCCTGCAGTAATGTTTGCTTCAGCATATCTAATGGAAGTTTCAGAGGTTAACTTGGTGATATCGTGGACAAATCTTGGATTTCGTAAAGTTGCTAGCATTAACTGATTAACACCACAAAGTTGACCTGCAAGTGTAAAGGGTCCTGGGATATAGCAGAAAAGGGGTACTTCTTCACCGACACCCTCTTTGACTAGACTCACCGTTTTCATATGTACTGGTAAGCGACCAGCAGAATGAGGATCAGGTATTGTCACTTTATCGAGGTCAGCCGGATTCTTAACAATGTGGTCTGCAACTTGTGGAACATCATTCTCAGGGAACCGCATAGTGCAGCCCATTGCTTCTGCTAATAAATTAAAGGAGGACTCCCATCCAGTATAGATAGCATCATAACCAAGTTCTGTCTGTCCTGTGATGAGTGCATTAGCAGTTTTTTCTGGACTGTGAAGCGCTTCGACTAATCCAACACCTGTTAATTGTGCAAGCGTGTAGGTAATTTGTGGGATTACTGGAACTCGATCTGGTGGGCCGTCTTTAATCGTTGAAATCACACGTTGAAAAGATTGAGTTGTCAAATCAATTGCAGCTCCAGCAAATGACGCGTATTCCTTCATTTTACTCAGTGTCCCTAAAAATCCGCCTCCCTCCAAGATTTTGATATCATTTGTTTGGATACTAACAGCAGCTTTAAATCTAAACAGAGGAAAGTTTCCCTGAGGACTGCCAAAGAAATCATCTCTTTTGCAGGATGTTTGGATTATCGGAGTCAAGGTGCATGCCTGAAAAGCCCTCTCAGAACTCAAAGGGGCAAAAAGCCCATTCAGAAGATGAACCGCATCAGTGTCCAAATTGTGGAGGCACTGACTACATTAGGTCACCCTCCGGAGAGCTAGTCTGTGCTGATTGTGGACTTATCCTGCAAAATGATGTAATCGACTTCGGCGCTGAATGGCGTGAATTCTCCCCTGAAGAACGAGCCAAACGAGCTAGGGCAGGACCGCCCTCAACATTAACAATGCACGATAAGGGGCTGAGTACGACAATAGATTGGCGGGATGTTGATGCTAGGGGACATCGTTTGGATGCCAAGCGTCGAGCAGAAATGCAAAGGATACGAAAATGGCACAACCGCAGCCGGGTCTACCAAGCATCTGAACGCAACCTTGCCAGTGCAATGAGCGAACTAGACCGTCTTGCAGGACAATTGGATCTCCCACAACGTGTACGACAAAGTGCCGCTCTCCTATACCGTCGAGCCCTCGACAAGAATCTCATCAGAGGACGTAGTATCGAGGCTATTGTAGCTGCTTGCGTTTACGCCGCCTGTAGACGAACCCATTTCCCCCGAACCTTATCTGATGTTGGGAGATACACGCGCGTCGGTCGAAAAGAATTGGGACGGTCCTATCGACTAATCGTTCGCCGCCTAAGTCTCCAGATGCCAGTTACTCAACCAGAAGATTTTGTCTCCCGTTTCTCAAATGCCCTCCGCCTCTCTCAACGTACCCAAGCCCGTGCCCTAGAAATCCTAATGGCAGCCAGAAACAAGGGAATCACGTCCGGTAAGGATCCCACCTGCATTGCAGCTGCTGCCATTTATATTGCATCTATTCTTGAGGGTGAACGTCGCACTCAACGTGAAATAGGTGAAGTTGCTGGTGTAACTGAGGTTACAGTACGCAACCGCTACAAGGAACTAGTCCGTGCCCTCAACCTCGGTGTAGAAGTCTAGTTTTTCGAAAACCAATCATCTAATCAATATATGTATGGAAAAAGCAAAGTTAATTAAGCTTCAACTGAGGAGTTGTCCCTACTCCTCGTAATCATATTTAGGGAAAACGAATAGTTCATCAATGCGAACCATTATTTCCTATACTTTACGGGGAGGTAATGGAGAAAGGTGAGTACAATTCGATTAACACCTCTTCTTGTAATGCTCTGTTCTGCTTGTTTATTGCTTTCTGTCAGTACATTACCAATCGGTATAGCTCCAATAGCTTCAACTACAATTCAGCTGACACCCTTTCAAAGTGTGACATCATCAGAATTACAACAAGTAGCGGTTCCAAAACCTCCGCCAACTGAAACTGTTGCTATAATCGTCCAAAATTCACTGTATCCTGCAATAACTGCTTCTGTCAACCATTATCATCAAGACCTTAACGACTCGGGATACAACACAATCCTCTACACTCAGGTAATTAACACCCATCAAGAGATTAAGGGGAACCTCTCGTTATGGTATAGCCAGTATTCAAATTTCAAGGGCGCTGTAATCATTGGTCGTCTACCATTCGCCCAATACTACCATCCTGCTTCTGCAAACTTTGCTGCTGAGACTTTTATCTGCGATCTTTACCTCATGGATCTAGATGGCAACTGGTACGACCTAAATACCGACACCGTGTATGACAAGCATAACGCCACTTTTCCAGGAGATATTTATCCCGAAATATTTGTTGCCCGTATTGATCCCCTTTGCCTTACTTGGGACATAGCAGCCAATTTCATCAATACGTATTTGCCGCGTGTCCATAGTTACAGAGTAGGTGGTGTACAGCGAACGCACCGTGCTCTTGTGTATATTGATGACGACTGGACTGGCTACTGGGGAAATCGTTGGTTCGGTGATGTAGGTCTTGCCTATCCAACTCGTACACTCGTTGATTTTCCAACAACATGGACTAATGGCACTGACTGGGTCAACAACCGCCTAATCCAAAACTACCAATGGACCCACATAACTGTTCACAGTTCCGCCACAGCACACTGGTTCGGACCTGGGGGAGGCGGAGGTGAAGGAATAATGGCTTCAAATCCAACAATCAAGAATGCTCCTCCCTCCTTCAACTTCTACAACCTTTTTGCTTGTCACGGTTCTCAATGGACTACAGCTGATTGCTTGGGAGTAACCTACACATTCAGTGGAAGCTATAGTCTTGCCACAGTAGGCAGCACTAAGACCGGAGGTATGATGGACTGCGACTACTTCTATGGACCTCTTGGTCAAAATGACACTCTAGGTGATAGCCTAGTCAATTGGTTTTCCAATTCCCTCAACACAGGGAGCTCAGCAGGTAGCGAATACCTTGAATGGTACTATGGAATGAATATCATCGGTGACCCTTTCCTCTCAATCCATTATGACTGTACAGTGCTACCAACTACTGTCTCTTCAATGTCACATCCTAATCCTGCCCAATGGTACACAAATGGGCAACCTCAATTCAACTGGACAATCCCTGTTGATGTGAACGGAATTTCTGGTTATTATTATATCATTGACCAGAATCCTTCAACAGTACCAACTATGGCAACAGGTACATGGACTTCGATTAATGGTACCAAACCTGCTACTTCTCTAGCAGATGGAACTTGGTATATCCATGTTGTTGCCAGAGATGGTGCTGGAAACGTTGGCTTAACAGCTGCTCATTATCAAGTCAACATAGACAGTACAGCTCCAATAGTAAGTATCACATTTCCTGCTAATGGAGCCACAACAACAAATACAACCATCCAAATCACATGGACTGTCAATGACCCGCATTCAGGCTATAACTATGCAGAACTTCGGATCAACGGCATATTGAATGACACCATTCTATCGCCCATTCTGACCAAAACTGTTACTGGCTTTAGCGTAGGTTCTTACACCATCAATGTCACTGCGTATGATGGTGTAGGTAACTCTGCCTCTAATCAGATCTCTATTACGATTCAGTCTCCAACAACAACGCCTACTACAGGTACTACAACACCAATTCCTGGATTCCCGTTAGAGGCACTGATGATTGGGCTTGTAACAGCACTTTTTGGTACACTCTTGCTTCGTCGTCGGCGGCGCTAGCAATGCCGCCCTCCCTTCCTTTTTTTGGAGTCACCTCGGTACTGAAGATAATAGCAGATAAAGTACAGAAGGTCATTACTTGTTAGTTCTAGTGAGGAGTGTTTCACACTGTTTGTAAAGTTGGTCAATATTTTGGCTAAATAAGTGGCTGGGACTAGCTTGAACTAGGATTTGTCGACTGCCAAGTTCGATGAGCCGTGTAAAGAGGGGAACGACGCTGGCCACTTCTACCCCGAACTCTCTTTCTACATCTCGTTTGACCTTGTCGTGGTCATAGATGCCTGGCACTTGATTGCATACTATGTATTTGGTTGGAACTCCCAGTTTGTCTGCTAATGCGATTGTGATGGCAGTTCCAAGAAAATCCTGTTGGTCCAGTCGCATGATAACAAAAAGAAGGTCCGTTGTTGACAAGGATAGAAGGGTCTCTTGGTCAAGACCTGGATGTGTGTCGATGAATAGGTAGTCAAGTTCCTTGGATTTCATTATTCGTTTGAGTCCACGTCGTAACAAGGCAATCTCGTATCCTTCACGGATTATTGCGGAGATATCCTCAGCATCTAAACTTGCTGGTATAATGTGGATGCTTCCAGATCGAAGTTTGAGCTGGGTTGTACGGTCAATTGTAGCCTTCTCAATAGAGCATCGTTTACGAAGATAGTCGTTCAGTGTGTAAGTGAACTTGGCTCTGCCTAAACCAAAAAGAACATGGAGTCCTGGGCTTTGAATATCTGTATCTATAACTCCTACATTGCGTCCCTTCATAGCTGTATACATAGCTAGATTAGCGGTGAGGTTGCTTTTTCCAGTGCCTCCACGGAAACTGTGAAGGGTGATAATTTTACCCATTTTAGCCTCTCCATAATCTCATTTGAACAGTAAGCTAGGTAAGCCATTCAACGTAGTCACCAAGCTTTCGCAAAATTCTTACCAGCTTCTCAAATTCAACACCTATACGTTGTGCAATATCTCGGACCGTATTATGACCGTCGCAATAATGCTTAGCCTGATCAAGGATTTGGAACTCATCACGGGGAATACCGACAGTTTCAAGATATGCAAGGAATCTTGTGTCTGTTGTATCTAGTTTCGGGAAGAATTGCACTTTACGGATGTATCCTTTCGTTTCTAGATAATTGAGGATCTCCATAAGCTGCCTCCCATGTACACCAGTTCGGTC
>JABXGU010000216.1 GCA_016550415.1 archaeon
CCGCTATCAACTTAGAAAAGGAAGCAAAAGCAGAGATGAATGACCACATTTGTCTCTGTTTTGCAGAGCAGGTGGATAGTTATGATCTACAACCGTGAATTTGAAGCAATGCCGCGTGATGATCTTGCGCAACTGCAAATTGAACGACTGCAAACCACGCTCAACCGGGTGTATCGCAACGTGGCGTTCTACAAGCACGTTCTCGATGCCCACCAGATCGAAATTGAAAAAATTCGGACGCTTGACGATATCAAAGAACTGCCCTTTACAACAAAGGAAGACCTTCGCACAAGCTATCCTTACGACATGTTTGCCCTTCCGCTGCGCGACGTTGTGCGCATCCATGCCAGTTCGGGAACCACAGGCAAGCCGATTGTGGTCGGCTATTCGAAAAACGATATCATGCACTGGTCAGAACTGGTGGCGCGTCAATTAACGGCAGCAGGTATTGCTGAACATGATGTCGTGCAGATAGCCTTCACCTATAGTCTTTTCACCGGTGGGTTAGGTTTTCATTTCGGCGCGGAAAAAATTGGCGCATCAGTCATACCTGCATCGTCGCATGACAATCTACACGATCAGATCATCATTATGAAGGATTTTAAAACCTCAGCACTTCTTTGTGCTCCGTCAACTGCCCTGGCATTGGCCCATTTGTTCGCCTCTATGAACATTCATCCTGAGCAGATGTCCCTGAAACAAGGTATCTTCGGATCTGAACCCTGGAGTGAAAAAGTACGTGGCGAGATCGAGGAAACGTTCCGTATTACGACGTACGATAGTTATGGCATCAGTGAAATCATGGGGCCGGGTGTGTCCGGTGAATGCGAACAGCGCAACGGCCTGCACGTTAATGAGGACCATTTTATTGTTGAGGTGATCAATCCAACGACGCTGCAGCCTCTTCCTGCCGGGGAAGAAGGCGAACTCGTATTCACCACGATTACAAAGGAAGCCTTCCCGCTTATTCGATACCGCACTGGCGACCGTGCATACCTGATGGAAAGGGAGTGCGAATGTGGTAGGACATTTGTGAAAATGAGCAGGGTCAAGGGCCGCACCGATGACATGATCATCATTCACGACGCGAAGTTTTTTCCTTCGCAAATTCAAGAAGCGATTCTTGGGGAAAAAGGTATCACGCCTCTTTGCAAGATCGTTCTTGACAGAGATGATGATATTGACACGCTGGAAGTATGCGTGGCTATTGCCGAGAACAGCGATGATATCGACGAGATCAAGACGCTGGAAAACATGCGCAACCGCTTAGCCCATCAAATCGAAGGCATTCTTGGTGTTCCAGCCAAAGTCACGTTTATGGAAGAACGATCATTACAGGCTGAATCCAGAGGGAAAAAACAGCCAATGGTAGTTGATAAGAGAACGCTGTAATCCCATTCCTGATTATTCACTATTGAAGCAACACCATGATTCATCATGGTGGAAAGTTATTTCTAATGGAATTCACAACGAAAATTGCAACAGAAGAGGATAAGGAATTTCTGTACGCCTTGAATCGTTCGGTATATAAAGAGGTCGTGATTCAACAATTTGGCGTATGGGATGAGGAATGGCAACACCGGTATTTTGAGAAGAAATGGCCTCAAGCACATTACCAAATTATCGAGCAAGCAGGGAGAAGAATCGGCGCAATATGGGTAACGCACCAAAATGACCATATCTTTTTGAACGAGATCCAACTTCTTCCTGAGTTTCAGGGACAAGGAATCGGTTCTACCTTGATCAAACAGGAACTGGAACAAGCCAGAGCCCTGAATCTTCCGATGCGACTTCGAGTGCTCAGAGCGAATAGGGCGCGAAAACTATATGAGCGCCTTGGTTTTGTGGTGTACGATGAAACAGAGACGCATTTTTTGATGGAAAATACTGGACATAGCATTATTCACTGCCATTGATACCATGCGAAGATGGACGCCACCTCAAAGCCTGTCCTGAGCGAAGTCGAAGGGGTGGAGCCCATCGGGTTCAATGCTGATGAATAACGCTGTAACAATCGTACTTGCCCCGTATAGAAGACAATTGAGAGAGTTTTATTCCAAAGGAGTTTTCATGAGCGTGCGCCCACCCGCCATGATGAAACAGGGTGGGAGCGTTTCAGCGGCTGGATCATGACCATCCTTGCTTATGAGGAATCCTTGTAGTTCCAAAGGAGGTGTAGAGTATGAGAAATTTCTCCTGGATATTCAGCCTCATAGTGGTCTTTAGTTTGCTTCTATGCGTATCTTTGAGCCTGGAAGCAAACACAGAAGATCCAAATATTGTCGGAAAAGACGCTGATGTCTTCAAAAAGGCTGTTGCATATGAAGATGAAGGGAATATTACCGATGCTGTCGCCGCCTATCGTCTTTACCTGAAGAACAATAAAGATATGGCGCCAGCCTATTTTTACCTTGGAAATCTCTTTTGGGAATCCGGTCACAAAGAAAAAGCCTTGGAGACTTTTAAACAAGCAGAGGAAGCCTGTCCTGGCTGAGGAACCTGGTATACTTTCAGAGAACTGGTCAGTTCTCCCAGAACGTTAAAAGTCCTCCAACGGTCGGTATCCTTAGCACCTGAGCTTGGGGTGACACACTTCTATTTCTCGCATGCGTTATTTTACAAAGAAGACCCTGATCCTCAAAGCGCCCTGGAAAGTTATAATAAGGCTTTCGCCTTAAATGCTGAACTGAAAGATATCGGATACTGGATCGATATTCAGGAAGCGACAGGATCGGCAATTTAAACCTGAATAATTCATAGCCACGAAGGCACGAAGACACGAAGTATTTTAAAATAGGGTTTTGAAGGTTGTTTTTCATGAATTTATTAGACATTATCGGAAATAAGAAAAATGCGATACCGTTCGTGCTGACCCTTCGACTTC
>JABXGU010000217.1 GCA_016550415.1 archaeon
AACGCGAGAAAAACTTCGATGATGAAGTAGATCATTATGAAATTCCATCCTGCAAAATATCGACCAGTATCACCATAGCCAGTCCATACATGAATTCGTCGACGAGGCATTAGATATGCATAAGCTGCCATTATCCCGAAAATGGCACCTGATGCTCCAAGAGTTCTGATGTATGCAGCGAATGGGAAAAAGAAGCCCTCAATGGTTACTGTTAGAAGTATATGCCCCAAACTGCCAATTATTCCTGCAAAACTGTAGAGTGGAACATAAAAGAGTGGATTCATTTCCTTTTCCACTGCGGTTCCAAAGATGTAGAAGAAGTACATATTGTAGAAGAGGTGAATCGGATCTGCGTGTAGGAACATGCAGGTAATGAGTGTGTGCAGATTTTGTCCTTGGAGTATTTGTGCGGGGATGAGTGAATAATTGTAGGTAATCTCTGGGAGGAGATATTGTAGAATAAATACAAAGACATTCAACATAATCAAGGTATAAGTCATGAATGGTTTCATGGGGCGGACCAGGTCGATATCATCCACACAAACCGACTCCTATTGTAATCAATAATATAATTGGGGGATTCAGCTGATATTCTCCCGTATTATATGTTTCTTGCTAGGTCCAGTGTGTATAATGGCGAGGAAATAATATACGGCATTGAGAATTCGGAGAATATCATAGAAAATTTGGTGAGACACAAAGATTATTTGCGTATAATCTTGGCTTTGATATAGTGAACCTCCATGGGTCTTCGAGAGTATCTTTACCCTGAGTTGAAACTTAGACTCGTGATTGCACGAGCACTTGATGTAGATTTAGCATTATTGGGACAAGGCACTGAGTCGAAGGAATATAAGCAAGTGGCAGCACGAATTTCTCTTTGTCCAAGAGATGCCCATCGACTGGGTTTAGAAGAAGGAAAGACTGTGCAAATAACGTCAAAGACTGGTCAAGTGATTGTTCATGTTAAGGTTGATGAAGCTACTCCTGAGGGACTCGCAGTAATGTCTCCTGGACCCTGGACCAATGCTTTACTCCCAGCGAAGCTTCCACATCAAGGAATCAACATTACACTGAAACCCATTAAGAAAACTGCCACTAGCCTCGATAAGCTACCCTAAATTCATTAACAGCTTAAGTGAAAATGCCTCATAGAATTTGATATGAATCTTCACCAAACAGCTTACTCTTTAACTGGTTACTGGTCGTCTTTTACTGATTTATTAGATTTTGATTGAGACGATTCTGAAATTGCATCACGAAGTGGGTCTATTCGTCCTCGTTCAAAATGTAGTCGTAATCGCCATTTCTTTTTCATAAGAGTCTGTAGTTTGCGAATACGGGCTTGAGCCTGTTTGCGTGTGGAACTAGCTTTGGGCCAATTCTTATCCATTATTTGTATATCAGATGATTCTGTTTGGGGTGGTACCTCAATACTACGTTCATATAGGTCACTTGTCTGCGATGCTCGCCCTACCAGTGGTTCATAGAATAGATGAGCTCTTGCGCACTCCCAATCTCGAGCCTTTTCAAGTTGTGATAGCTTGTAACTCTCTCGAGTGACTTTTAGAACTTCTTCTGGGCAAGCATTTTCACAGGCGCCGCAAAAAACGCAGATATCTTCGATGACCTTCAGCTTATCCTTATCTCCCGTGGGGAAGATAGCTTTGGTGGGGCATATGTTGAAGCAGTTGATACAGCCTGTGGGATCACAGCGTTCAAGATGCTCCACCTCAACCTTTCCAGTGAGGGGTAGAGTGACATCTAAAGCTTCATATGGACACTTCTGGGCACATAGAGTGCAATCTACGCAGAGGTCATCATCAATGGTCATGGTTCCCTCTACAACAGGTTCCCGAATTGTCCTCGAGGGTGCAGAGTCGCATGTGACTTTGACAGCGTCAGAGGGACAGATAGTTTCGCATAAACCACAGTAATCACATTGGGAAGTGTCTACGCGGATGCCAACAGCGGGGATAAAGTCTGGTGGCTTGGGTTTCTCTTCTGTCCAGTAGATTGTGATACATTCAGGACAGAGAAGTTCACATAATCCACACCAGGTGCATTTGTCCTCATCGATGCTGATGGTTCCTTTCGCATCAGGAGTACCTGCCGCTACTCGTGCTGCTGCTTTTTTATTCCTATATTTTACAAGTTCTGTTTTTGGTGTAACCTTAAGGTCAACCGTGATGGCGTCACGTGGACAGATTTTCTGGCAGAGAAGACATGGTGCACATTTGTCTTCGTCGAGTTCATGTTTTCCTTTGAGTCTAGCATACTGGTCATCTGCTGGTATATCATCAAAGCGAGCTTTAATCGCATTAAAGATACAGGCTGAATCACAGAGTCCGCAGAATGTGCACTTGTCTTCGTCTATTATAATTAGGGGGGCACCTTCTATTCGTCCTGCAGCCACTTCTTGTACAGGTCCAAGAGTTATGGCATCCCAAGGACATGGTAGACATAGGCTGCATCCTACGCAACGTGACAAGTCATATTTTAGGTTCTTATTTAGCAGGGATGTCTTCCAGTTAAGCCTAATGCTAGCTTCGTCGAGGATTTCAGTTGTGACCTTTGGGCGTTCACCCACATTGATTCGGTCTCTCTGAGTCTTCGCCATACTTCTACATACTTCCTCAACGACTTCGAGCAGTAGTTTCGAGTTCTGTACCAAGTGGTCCTAGTTTCACAATTTGTTTAGTGAATTTTGTAACAAGATCTGCTAATAGACGCCCTTCTGAAGCTGAAGTGCTTCCAAAGAAAAGCCGTCTTTGATCAATTCCTGTTCTACGAAGAACTGGAAGGAGTTTTTCGAACCGATTTTTAGCCTTGAGTATTCCTGTACGATGGTGGCAGTCTTGTTCATGGCATCCAAGTATTGCCACCCCATCAGCGCCTTGACTGAAAGCCTCCAGAATAAGAAGAGGATCTAGACGCCCTGAACAAGGGACTCTTATTGGAATGAACTGCGGTGGATAGCGGATACGACTGATTCCTGCAGAATCAGCAGCCGCATAGGCACACCAATGACATAGGAAACCAACAATGATTGGTTGCAGAGGATTGTCTTTAACTGAAGCTTTTACTGCAGAGGCAAGTTGATCACGAGTAAATCCAGGAAGATCTAACGCACCTGTAGGACAAGCGGCAACACATGCCCCACACCCAGTACAAGCTAGTTCATCTATGACTGGTTTTTTCTCTTTTGAAAATGTAATAGCGTCAGCATCACAGGTCTGTTCACAAAGCTTGCAGCCCTCACATAAGTTTGGTTCAAAAATTGGAGCATGGACATCGAGAGCTAGTTTACGCTGATTGAGGAGAGTTGCCACTTGTGCTGCGGCAAGACCAGCATGGGCAACAGTATCTGCTATGTCCTTGGGACCTTGCACTGTACC
>JABXGU010000218.1 GCA_016550415.1 archaeon
AGTGTCACCTTTCCCATCAATGGCACCTAAGTAATTATCTGTTCCTGCGAAGAGCATGTCGCCTTCGACTTGGAGATCAAAGAGGTGCAGTGGCCATGTAATAGAAGTCATAACAACCATGTTGGTAGGATCATTAATGTCCAGGATGGCTAGAGCAGTACCGCCTCCAGTTTCTCGCCAAAGGCCTATGTAGGCTTTGCGTCCCTGCACATCAATAGAGCGTACAGGGTCAGATGTACTATAATAGTCGAGGAGCTGAATACTGTAACTACGTGGATTGGTAACTGTTCCATTTCCCCAGCCTTGTGCATTCGTAGCACCACCATCCATGCAAGTGGTTGTAGTGAAGTCCTCAGAATAGCTGTCCGTACCCGGTGCGGAAACCATCCAGGACATCACATGATTCGGTGCAGACATTGAGGTTGTGAAGGCAATGGTTGCTAGCGGAAGAAAAGTCAGAAATAATATTGCGATTATTATTTTTGATTTGTTTCGAAACACATTCTGTTCCTCCCTTAAGGAGAGACAAACATCTTATTAGAATTCCAGTTTAAAAATGGATGCTACTACTCTGAATCGTATTATCGTTGAGATAAAATTCGATCTAATCGTCGTATCAATTCACTATGACATTTGATTGAGTTTGTTGAATAACCTATTTTGATTAGATGTAGCGATTTAAGGGAAGTGGTGAGGGGTAGTTTGATTTCCGCTAGAACAGGGAGATGGTCTGAGGCAAGTGATTCGACAACACGATGAGAGGATACGTTGATTTCTGGGGATACAAAGATGTAATCGATTCGTTCCACAGGTGCATATGAAGGCCAAGTGAGGTTCCCGATATGGGTGTCGGCGACATTGAAGGAATCGTTGAAGTAGCTTAGAATGTCTGTGTATATGCCTTGATCAGTAGTGTCATTTGTATATGCGTTTATATTGAAGTCACCTGCCCATATTCTGGGTCCAGCAGTTGCTGTCACATAGGGTAATGCAATGTCAGCTTGGATTCGACGATCAGCAGAACTCATTGTGGTAAAGTGAACCACAAAGACTGTGACTGTTTGACCACCTACTTCAATTTCTGCTTTCAAGAGTGTATCATCTTCACTTGGGCTCTCCATAATGATTGATTCAAAATCGATTATCGGATATTTACTGAGAAGAATATCACTTTGCCATATGTGGTCTAATGAGGTAATAGATGCTAGGTACATATTGAGTTTGAGAGCGAACCAACGGGACTGATCCACTGAACCAGAAACTATGCAGCCAGTGTCAACCTCTTGGAGTACGACAATATCAGGATCCCATTGTTGAATGGTTGCTAGAATGGAGTCAAGGTTTAATCGGTTAAATGAATCAACACCTTCATGTATATTATAAGTCATTACTTTCAATGTCGAAGTAGTCTGCGGGGTTATGCGGTAGGTTAAGGGACACCAAATCGCAATAAATGCTAGCGGAAATAAAAGTACAAGTAGGATAAGAATTGTTTTTCCTTGATGTGTAATGGTTGTTGTCATTTCTTCTTCCTCCCGACTTTAATTGCTGCATAACTTGAGGTGATATACAGAATTGTTGCAGCACTCAAAAATACGATTAGTGCTTGCCCTTCGAAAATGGCACCAATAGATCCAAGATACGAATGTGCAAATGTGAATCCGGTCATGAAATCCCAGAGAAAGATGATAAGTAGTACGAGAAACATCGAAGTGCATAACACTCCACTTTTCCATTGAAAGTCATAGTGAAGTGCAAACCGGAGAAGGGTGTAAAGATTGAATATGACAAAGACTTGGGTGATGATTAAAAGTGCAATTGTTATCCATCCGCCTCCCACGAGAAAAAGGCTGGCTACACTGAAGAACATGATGCTGTTTCCAATTATTATGAATGACCAGTTATCCTTTGGGAGAAGAGAACCAATTTTGGAAAATATAAGACCGAGGCTTGCTACAACTATTGCGAGTATAATGATTGGTGTAAGGAGAGCCAGGTCAAATAAAGTGTAACTTGGTATTGCCCATCTTAGAATATTGTGAGCATTTGTTAACAATCCAAACTCGAGGAAAAATAGGGCACCTAATCCTGCGATAGTCAGTATACCAATTATCCGGGATGGTGGCACAATGCTTTCCGTTTCAGTGGTGGGCATTTCGGTTTGTGTTGATGGTCCCTGACGGTATTTCCAAACTACAAGGATGATTGTAGTAAGGGAGAGGACTAGCTGAACTGGGAAATACACAAAGGTCCTTGAAATATCGTAGGTTACACCAATAGTACGGATGACGATATCATAGGATAATGCTAAGGCAATACTACAGGTGAAGATAGTTGCTTCACCTTGACTTCCTAAAGCTTACTTGTTATGAATTCGGCGGAACATGTAGAATGGAAAGAAGACTGAATAAAATGCAACTACAAGTGTTGACATCAGAAGCTCTACTTCGTATGTGAGTCCAAAACTAATTGGGAGGACACATATCGAGGTCAAAATGGCTGAACCTGCAATCATCTTTCGATCTTGTATTTTCTTACTAGCGATGAAAGCGAATAGTGGCGTGCCGATAACAAGTAATGATGCGAGGGTTATCAGGGGGAAATTACCCTCCCAAATGATATTCCAAACTGCAATATACAAATTGACAACATAGGTTCTGAATCCTTGGATGAAAAATAGTGTCAAAATCAAGGGAATGAGGAGACGAATCACCATTTCTTTCAAAGTCAGTTCTTCAAATGCAAATTCGCTCATGCACAGATGCCCTCCTTTCAAGTGAAAACAGAAAGGATTCAAATAACTTAATGTAACGTTCTTGGCTAAATAGTTAAATGATAGCTAATATTATCTGTTCCTACGCATCTGAAAACATGCTATCTCCTAGAAGAATGAGGGTGAGGTCCTAGTAGCTGAAATTTTTCTGGGAGAACTTATGATACAATCGTGAATAGAACTTTGGAGGAAAAAAATTCGATGCCAACCTTTTCGAAACCAGCTGACCGACTAAATGGAGTATCACCCAGTGGTCTCAGAGAATTCTTTGAATTGGGTGAAGTACTTGCTGCAAAAGGGGTAGATGTCATTTCCCTTGGGATTGGTGATTTAGACCTGCCCTTGCCTCCTTTCCTTGGAGATGCTATTGCTGATGCTTTCGCTACGGGACAAACACATTATTCCTCTAATGCAGGTATTTTCGAACTCAGAGAAGCTATTGCAACCCGCTATGAAACAACATATAATCTATCATATACCCCAGATGAGGTGCTAGTCACTTGTGGTGCCCTTGAAGGATTATTCAATACTATGCTAGCACTTGTCAACCCAGGTGACCGAGTTCTCATACAGGATCCTGCTTTTGGTTATTTTGCTAATCAAGCCAAGCTAGCAGGGGCTGAAGTAGAACTTTTGCCCATGACTTCTAATTTTGATCTTGATGTGGACAAATTCTCTGAGGCTTTGAACGCAAAACCCACACGTATGGTTATTATCAATTCCCCATGCAATCCTACAGGCTCTGTTGCATCACGTAACTATGTGCGTGACATAGTTGAACTAGCTCATGAACGTGATTGTCTTGTTGTATCCGATGAGTGTTATGAATTCCTTCGCTACGATGGTCATAAGCATACTTGCGCGGCTGAGTTTTCTAAAGAGAATGTAATCATTGTCAACAGCTTCTCTAAGACATTCGCCATGACTGGTTTAAGGTTAGGACACATAGTTGCGCCCATAGACCTTGTTCGACCAATCTATCAAGTTCACCAATACAACACTGCTTGTGCTGCGACTCCTGTTCAGGTTGGAGCTGCCAAGACGCTAATTAATCATAAAGCCTTCAAGGGAATTATAGGCCACCATAGAAGCGTACTTGATGATAGACGGAAGGTAGCCATCGAGTGCTTCAAACCCATACCTGGCATCAGTCTTTCCTATAACCCTGTAGCAGGATTCTACCTCTTCCCGAACGTCAAAGACACTGGAATGACAGGACCCGAGTTCGCTAAAGCAGCTCTTGAAAAAGTTGGTGTTATCGTAGTTCCAGGCGAGCAATTTGGAAATGCTTTTCCCGATAATATTCGCATCAGCTTTGGCTCAGCCCCACCAAACCGTATTCGTGAAGCTGCAGCACGACTAACACGTTTGGTTGAAAGCTAGCCAGTCACCTAGTTCATTATTATCTCTTGGACCAAGAATCTTAAATAAAAAAGAGAGGGAGGGGGAATAGATTCCCCTCAGCCTTTTAGAATAGCATAAGGATTGCACCAATGATAACTAATAGGGCACCAACTCCTCCACCACAAATGATGAGGATAATGCCCAGTATCAAAAGCATAATCCAATTCTTCTCTAGGACAATGGGGAACTTAGGGATGGCGCCAGATGTAGCAAGAGTAATCAACGAAATGATGATGAGAGCAATACCAAGGAACAAACCAATGCCTGGGATTATGCTACCAATACTCCACAAATCCAAGCCAAAGATATAGCCTCCAAGGTTAACGATGTATAGTATACCGATAATCAACGAAATAATTGCACCAATCAACACTAATAATTCGCCAATCTTTTTGATTTCAGTAGCCATTTTCTATTGCTTCCTATTGTTTCTATATTCGCCGCAGAATACGGCGGCAGGAGTCTGTAGTATTTCTCCTTAAAAATGAAGGACTCTTTCAGTTTCTTTCAAAGTTTATGATGAAAGAATAGTTTAGAATAATAAAAATACACTTTAAAGTTATACAAATCTTATTTGCTAGAGTATGAAAGATAGTTCAAGCTACTATGGTGTAAATTGGAGAAGGTTTTGTTGTGGTGTCTTACTGAAGTGGTGCATCAATTTTTCTTGGTTCCAGCCTAGTGGTGCAAGGAGTGTATCTGTGGCGCGAAGTAGGAGTTCAATGTATTTTTCTGTGTCATAGTTTGCTGCTGCTGGTGTGTCAGGGAGAGCGACGCGGCATAGGGGATGACGGGCATGGGCATTTGTGTGGACATAGGAGACACTTTGTCCGGGGTGGAGTTCTTGTCCGTAGCGGATGGCAAGTTCGGCTGCGATGGCTTGGCTGCACTGCTGTTGATAGTCTTCAGGGGCTTGACTGATGCTTTGCGTTATTGCCAACTCCTCAGTAGCAACATCTCTGTTACGTAGACGTTTTATGTAGTCAGCGACAGTATGCAGCAATTTGGGGACGAGGCAGCTCAGTTCTTCTGCATCCTCGGCACCTGCCATTCTGGTTAGCAGGTCATGTTGAAGTTGCTTAACAAGGGGAGGTGTGTCTCGACGCCGGAGTTCTATGCCTCGCACTTTGATGGTACCGTCTTCTTTGACACCACAATAGCGAGTGAGCGCGCCATAGGGTTGCCCTCGGCAAGGCAGAAACATGATCCAGCGGTATCGCCCTTCAAACTCGATTTCTAGCTTTGTAGCCTCGTTGATGGCATCACTCAAAGCCACATATTCCTCGACTGTGGTTCCTGGTTTTTGCACCCAGACACAATCTACAATACCATGCAACACTCGGAAACCCTTGCCCTCACATAATGCTTTGGTCTGCAGCAACACTTTTCGTGCGTAAGCTGTGACACACTCGTATGCTTCCACACGACCAAACCTTGCTGCTCGGAATCCAAGATAGCCGAATGAAACCACAAGCAACCACTTCAATGCCTCATTACGCGCTTCATATACAGGATTCTCATGTCTCCGTGCTTTGTAGATTATGCGTTTTTGCAGAATGGGTTTGAGGAAGGCAGGAACAATGCCTGTTTGGCGATGACAGAGATGGTAGCCCACCTCAGGTACAATGGTGGCATCGTCTGGGCAGCAGTTGCAGAAGAG